>DULZ01000050.1 GCA_012840125.1 Clostridia bacterium
GGCGAGGAAGACCGTGATCAAGCCGGCCCCGAACATCAAAGGGCCGCCCAGGCGGTGAGTGCGCAGCCAAACTTCTTCATTTTCTATGGTCCAGGGGGTTCTAATGCCGAAAAACCAGTTCGGCCTCACTTTCCCCAGGTAATTGCCTAACACCATGAACATGATTCCCATTCCCAGCTTGGTAAACAGGGCAATGCTGGGGCGGTAGCCCAGGGCCCAGGCGATGGTTAAGAAATATAATCCGGTCATGAACAGGACGAAAATCCAGATGAAGATTTGATAAAAGGGTTTAAACTTCTCATAGTTTTGCCTTTTCGGATCAATGGCCGGCACGAATTTCAGGAGCAGCGCCAATCCCAAATTCATTAACGGCAGGCCTAATGCCCCCATGAATCTGGAGCCGTAACCGTCCACTTCACCCGCCGCGTTCCAGTGAATGGGCACTTGTTCCGGCAGCTGGGGGTAGATGACCAGGCCGAAAACCAGGGTGCCCAGCATGATGACCCACAAAGCCCAGTGAATTTTAATCGTTGTTCCTTTCATCCTGTTCGCCTCCTTCTTTTTGCATGATGCTCATCAGCCAGCCGATGAGTTCTTCCATGACGCTGGTGTTCAGGGAGTAGACAATATTCTGCCCTTTCCGCTCATCTAAAATGAGTCCCGCCTGTTTGAGGATACTTAAATGATGGGAAATGCTCGGCTTGGAAATGGAAAAGTACTCCGCGATTTCCCCGGCCGTCATATCCCTATCCCGCAGCAGCCGGATGATTTTCCGGCGGGTCGGATCCGCCAAAGCCTTACAAGTCAAGCCTAAAGCCACCCGTCTCACCCCTTTGGGCTACGATATTTAGAAGATTTTCTAACTATCTAAATTATAACCCGGTGGCCCAGAACCTGTCAAAAAGAAAAAACTGGCGGGTTATTTTTCTATCGTAGTACATTGACAGTCATAGTACTTTGATATATAGTGTATTCAGAACATCATAGTAGTGGAGTGAAGAACATGGGTGCCAAACTGTCGTCGGATCTTTTGCGAGGTCACACGGACACCATTGTACTGGGCATCTTAATGAAAGGGGACAATTACGGCTATCAAATTCACAAGACCATTCTCGAAAAAACCGGCGAGGAATTCGAGCTCAAGGAGGCCACCCTGTATTCCAGCTACCGGCGTCTCGAACAGGGAGGATATATTGTCTCCTACTGGGGCGACGAGAGCCAGGGGGGCCGGCGCAAGTACTACCGGATTACGGAAAAAGGGAAAGAGCTGTATCGCCAGAACAAAGCCGACTGGGAGTTTGCCAAGCGGATCCTGAATAAACTGCTGGAGGAGGAATGAAGTTGAAAATTGAGGTTTACGTAGACCGGCTGTTTCAAGATTATGAAGATACCCAGGAACTGAGGGATTTCAAGGAAGAGATTATCATCAACCTGCAGGAGCGAATCAAGGAACTGGAGAGCAAGGGCTTGACCGCCGAGGAGGCTTTTGCCAAAGCCACGGCGGAGTTAGGGGATATCACCGCCATCGCGGACCAGATCAGCAAGCAAAAGCGCAAAGAGATCATCGGGCAGATGTATGTGGGCCGAAAAGTCCCTATGGATAAATGGCACGCCGTCGGCTTCGTGGTCTGCGGCGGGGCCATCCTATTTGGGATACTGGCGGCCCTGGTGGTTTACGCTTCCAACGGGCGCTTGTCCGATGCCATTGCTTCCGTGCTTCCCTTTTTATCTGTACCGGCGGCGGGGTTGGTATTCCTGTGGCTGACCCAGGAGACGCCCTGGGAGTATCCCATGGCTTGGCAGCGGGCCGCCGTCTATGCCGTCGCCGCCGGTGTCATTGTTTTCGGGCTGGTCACGGCTGCCATGCTGTACTCGATGGAGGGGCTAAGGCTGGAAGCCGTCTTTGGGACTATGATGATGTTCGTTTTACCGGGCTTATGCGTGGGCGCGTTTTTGATCCTTACGGAGAAAGACCGGCGCAAGCCCTGGGCCGTGGAGGAAGAGCGGATTTGGGCGGAATACTACCGGAAGAAATATGGGGAGCCGGCCCAGCA
>DULZ01000051.1 GCA_012840125.1 Clostridia bacterium
GGTGTCATAACCGGGCAAATGGATCAGTTTTGCAGTGTCATAATTTTTAATCCGGCTCGCAAGTGGATCACTTTTGTAATGTCATAAGGATTAAAAGTGGATCACTTTTATTTTGCCAAATACAGTACTCGACATTTTTATTGACTTTATTCAACACATTTCCAAAAAAACCTTCTACCCTTGGTACACAAGGGAACACCGCAAAAAACAACTGTCGTCGTTTTCCAGCGTTTCTTGCGCTATCGGGGATCGACGACAGTCAGAAGCAAACAAAAAAGGCCTTACGGCCTTTCCCAAAGACACTGGTGCGGGTGAGAGGACTTGAACCTCCACGAGTCGCCCCACTAGATCCTAAGTCTAGCGCGTCTGCCAGTTCCGCCACACCCGCATATGCTCACACATAAAAAAATGGTGAGCCATCCGCGACTCGAACGCGGGACACCCTGATTAAAAGTCAGGTGCTCTACCAGCTGAGCTAATGGCTCATGTATGACACAAAAAATGGTGGGCCATCAGGGACTTGAACCCCGGACACCCTGATTAAGAGTCAGGTGCTCTACCAACTGAGCTAATGGCCCATGAAAATTGGCTGGGGCGGCTGGATTCGAACCAACGAATGGCGGATCCAAAGTCCGCAGCCTTACCGCTTGGCTACGCCCCAGCGTCAAAATTAAGAATGGGGTGGATGATGGGACTCGAACCCACGACCCCCAGAGCCACAATCTGGTGCTCTAGCCGACTGAGCTACATCCACCATGAATACGAATAGTGGCACGCCTGGCAGGATTCGAACCTGCGACCTACTGATTAGAAGTCAGTTGCTCTATCCAGCTGAGCTACAGGCGCTCGGATAAATGGAGCGGGTGATGGGAATCGAACCCACGTAGCTGGCTTGGAAGGCCAGTGCTCTACCATTGAGCTACACCCGCAAGTACTGGTGCCAGAGTAGCATACATATTATACCCAAAAATGCCGCTCAGGTCAAAGTATTTTTTTGCCTGCTGGCTCGCCGGGCTGTATGCCCACACATCCAAGGACGAAAGTAATTATAACACCAAAAGCGGGTTCGTGCAAGGGCATCGGCGCAAAATTTTACGGGCTTTTCAGCTCCCGGATCTCCCCTTTGATCTCATCCCCGTCAATGGTCAAGATGCCGAAGGTGGGGTTCCCCCCGTCTCGCGGGAAGGCCAAACTGCCCGGGTTGAAAAGCAGTACCCCTTGTTCCCGGCTTTGATAAGCTAAATGAGTGTGGCCGAAAACCACCGCATTCACCTTTAATTGGAGGGCCCTGTCCACCAGCAGGCTATATCCCTGCTTCACCCGGTAGTGATGCCCATGAGTCAAAAGGATTTTCACTTTTTCATACCGGAGCACCAGTTCCTCGGGCCCGTCGGCGCCCAGCCAGTCGCAATTACCCACCACCGCCTCCACCGGCACGGGGACCACCCGCGCCAGCTGCCGGGCATCCCGGTAGTGGTCTCCCCCATGCAGCAAAGCATCCACAGGGCCCATTTGTTTCAGGGCCTGTCTTGCGGCACCTAATTCTTTGTGGGTATCGCTGAGAATACCCAACCGTATCACTGCTTACCCTCCTCCAGCAATTGAACTAGCAGGGGTTTGAGGTTCCGGAAAGCTCTGGACCGGTGGCTCACCGCATTTTTCTCCGCCAGGGACAATTCGGCCATGGTCCTTTCATAATCAGGAGCCAGCAAGAACAAGGGATCGTAGCCAAAGCCGTTGCTGCCTCGCGGGGCCAAGGCGATGCGCCCTTCGCAGGCACCTTCCGCATAATACTCCCGGCCGGGGCCGAAAACAGCACAGATGACGGAACGGAAGCGGGCCGTTCTCTCCTCCTCCGGTACGCCGGCCAGTTCCCGCAACAGTTTCGCGTTGTTATCCGCATCCGTGGCATCTTCCCCGGCAAACCTGGCGGAATACACGCCGGGAGCGCCTCCCAGAGCATCCACCTCCAACCCGGAATCATCGGCAATGGACGGGAGGCCCGTCAAGGCAAAAACCGCTTGGGCCTTCAGCCGGGCATTTTCGTGAAAAGTGCTGCCAGTTTCTTCGATAGCACCCAGGGCGGGGTAATCATGTAAGAATTTGATCTCAATCTCAAAGGACAGATCCGCCAGCAGGTCCTTTAATTCCTTGACTTTCCCCAGGTTGTGGGTGGCTAAAATGATGGTTCTCTTCACGGCCTGATCACCGAGGATGCCACGTCCCCCAGGGCGTCTTTTTGCATGACGATTAATTCCTGTATGCCTTTGTGGGCCAGGTCCAGCAGCTCATTGAGCTCGCTCCTGGAAAACGGCAAACCTTCCGCCGTGCCCTGGACTTCAATCAGTTTGCCCTGCCCGGTCATGACCACGTTCATATCCACCTGGGCTTGGGAATCCTCGTGAAAGCAGAGGTCCAGGCACATGCGGTCATTTACTTTGCCCACACTGACAGCCGCCAGGAAATCGGTAATGGGGCTTTTCTCAATCAATTGATTAGCCAGCAGGTACCGGCAAGCGTCCACCAGCGCCACAAAACCGCCGGTGATGGCGGCGGTCCGGGTGCCGCCGTCGGCTTGAATCACATCGCAGTCGATCCAGATGGTCCTCTCCCCGAGGGCATCCTGGTCCACCACGGAGCGCAGGGAGCGGCCGATCAGGCGCTGGATCTCCATGGTGCGGCCCCCGATCCGGCCTTTGGAGGACTCGCGCACCGTTCTCTGTTCGGTAGCCCGGGGCAGCATAGCGTATTCCGCCGTCACCCAGCCTTTACCGGTACCCTTCAGGAAGGGCGGCACTTTATCCTCGACGGTAGCTGTGCAGATCACCTTGGTATCGCCCACACAAATCAATACGGAACCCTCGGCCGGCTTGATGAAATTCCTTTCAATGGTCACCGGGCGCAGCTGGTCCCAACAACGCCCATCCACTCTCGTTTCCAAAGAAATACCTCCTAGCCTTTTCTATTCATTTGCCTGTCCGGCAATGCCTGGCCACCCCAAATCCGCCTTGGGTGGCTTTGGTCTCCATGATAGTAATAAAGGCCTTCTCATCCCAGCAGTCAATCTTGTTGATCAGTTCGGGCACCCGTTTCCTGGGCAATATGATATGAAGGATGGGGTGAATACCCTCCCTGCCCACTCCTTCAATGACGGTGACGCCGAAATTCATGCTGCGCAGCTCTTCTGCCAATTCCAGCGGTTCGCATAAAGTGATCACCTGCACCGTGGCGTAACCGATGGCCATCCGCTCTTCAATTTTACTGCCTACGATATTGCCGGTGGCAAAGCCCAGGGCATAAAAAACAACACTCCAAGGATCATTTAAGTTGCCCACCACATATCCCAGGGCGGCAATGTAAACCGTCACTTCCACAAAACCGATGCCGGCGGCCGCCAGCGGCTTATTGCGGACCAGCAGCAGCATACGCAGGGTCATGCAGCTGACATCTATCACCCGGGCACAAAAAATCAGCAAATAGCCCAGCAAGACTTCCCCCACCAAAACCGGACCCCTTCCGCATCTTATTATTCAACTCTACTGCAATCCTATCCCATTTTAGCAATCACCGTGAGCTTGCGCAACAGCCAAGGCCAAAATGTGCCCAGCAAAAAATCGTCCCCTTGGCGAGGACGATTTTTGCAGTTCTTTATAGTTCGGCAAAGTACCGGATGATGCCGTTGGCAATGCCCTGGGCCGCTTTGGCCCGGAATTCCTCCGTCGCCAACAGCTGTTCTTCATGCTTGTTGGAGATAAAGGCAGTTTCGACTAAAATGGAAGGAACCCTTGTCTCCCTTAATACCGCAAAGTTGGCCTCCAAGATCCCGATATCCCGGCGGCCCAACTGGGCTACCAATTCCTGCTGTACCAGGGTGGCCAGTCTTTGCCTGGCGGCCCGCTGGGCTCCCAGCACGCTGTCCCAGGGAGCATAATAATAAGTGGAGGTGCCGTCAATGGCAGGATTGGTATGGGAGTTGCAGTGGATGGAGACGAAGATATCCGCATTGGCGTCGTTGGCAATTTGCGCCCGGCCGGCTAGATCCAGGTTAGTGGTGGACCCTGACCGGGTCATAATGACCGTGGCTCCTTCCTTTTGCAAGATCTCATAAAGCTTCCAGGCGATATCGGTCACCACGTCCCTTTCCTGGAGCCCGGTGGAACCTACGGCACCCGGATCCGACCAGCCGCCCGGCTGGATGCTGCCGTGACCGGGGTCAATGACGATGACTTTGCCTTCGATGGAAGGCGGCTTCAGCACCAGGGTCAGCTCGGTGCCGTCATCATTTTGTTGAATGGTGGGGCTGGCCACGGATTTCAGGTCAATGACCACCCGGGCTTGGGTTTCGGTAAACTGCCCGACCCGCACCGCTTGGGCCAGCTGATTGCCGGTGATGTCCCAGACATCGCTGTCCCATCCCAACTGCAAAGTGGTGTTATAAAAATCCAGCACTACCCGCTGGGGATTGCCCAAGCTCATGATGGTGTAATTGAGGGGATATTCCCCTTTCATGGTCACTTCCAGCCGGTCACCCAGGTCATTGATGAATAAATCCGTTAAGAAGTTTTCCCCGGTGTAAACCGGCGGGCTGGGCCTGGGCCGGTCACCCGGTTCAGGGCTGCGGGAAGAACCGCCGGCATCAGCGCGCACCGATACCAGCCAGTTGGCTACCCAACCGCGGGAGCCGTCGGCGGTTTGCACCTGGTACCAGTCTCCGTTCTCTCCCAAAATAGTCAGGGCATCCCCTTGCTTGACCTGGGTTACCACGGTGTAATCGGTACCGGGGCCGCTCCTGACATTGACCACGGAGCCGTTAATGATGGCAATGCGGCCGGCCAGATCCGTTCCCGGGGTACCGGGGGGAACAGCATCTCCCGGCTCGGGTTTCGGCTTGGCAATGGCCACCGTCCGGGTGGCACCTTCCCAGCTGACCTCCACCCCTAGGCTTTCTCCCACAAAACGCAGGGGCACCATGGTCCGGCCGTCCTTCACCATGGGCACGGTATCCAGGGCCACTTCAACCCCGTTCACTTTAGCCACCTGGTGGCCGATCCAGAGGAGAATCACCTGGTTGTCCCCGGTGATGCTCACCAGCTGTTCCTGGGCATCCCAGTGGACCTGGGAACCCAGTTCCGTAGCCACGAAGCGGATGGGAACCATCGTCCGGTTTTGCGCGTCTATGTACGGCGGTATATCGAACTCAACCGGCCTGCCGTCTATGGTCACCTTAACTTCCTGCTCTGACGTGGGGGTAGTTTGACTAGGCTGTACCTGCTGCACTTCCACCAGGTAACCGGCAATCCAGCCGGTCTTACCGGTATTAGTGCGGACTTGGTACCAATCCCCTTGACTGCCCAAAACGGTTAACTCTGTTCCTTTCGGTACCTGGGTGATGATTTGACCGGAGGTAGAAGGAATGGAACGAATGTTGACAAGGCTGCCCGTCACGATTCCTTTAGCGTTGTCTGCGCCCCAAGCAGTACCGGTAAACAGCGCCATGAGTAGGCTCACTATCACCAGAAATGTCACTGGGCAGGCAAGCTTCTTCCTAGTTATGGTTGTCACCCCCTTCCTCATGTCAAAAGCTGTCTGCAATTAACAGTTATTCTAGATTTTTATGTTTTTTCCTCTTGCTTTTTGACGAAAGGAAGGAGGCAATTGTTCCCATGGCATTGGGAAATAATAAAACAAAAAAGGTCAGGAGTAAAACTACACCCAACCTTTAAATATGATATGATGATAAAGACAGCTCTTCATTCTGTTTATTCTTAATTCAATAATTCATTACTGCTCACTAAACTGCTGTCCGGGTAAATCTCCCGGGTCAAATCTATGCCACCGGCAATAGTGTTGACTTCCTGCCCGTCGACCAAGAAGCGTACCCGGTCAACAGTGGGGAATTGCGTCAAAGTGTTGACGATGGAGTATACGGTTAAGGTTTCGCCCAGTTGTCCCCCGGCATGGTTGTCTATTAATTCCCGGCTGAAATCCACGATGATTAAGCCGTCATCTTTGACATTGATGTCCCGGAGCATGGTCCCATAAGGCACGGTAGGCAAAAGCCCGGAGTCCGGGGACGGGCCGGCCAGCAGTTCATTGATGGTGGCACGGGCAATGCCTTCGGTCTTGGGGATGAGCCGGGTTTCAGCCACCAGGGATTGGCCGTAGCCGTCGGCAAAGTACAGTACTACTTCCCTCAGGTCTTCCGGGGGGCTAGTCTCCTCCCAGGACGGCACAAATTCGTCCGGCATCGGCTCCACCGGCTGTTCCGCCATGCTCTGGTCCCTGTTGAACCGTTCTTTGATGGCCGATAAGGTCTCCATCGCCCCGCAACCGGTCAATAGGAACAGGGTTGTTACTGTTAGCATTACCATTACCGCTACGTAACGAACCGGCTTTTTCAAAATTCTTACCTCCTTTACCTTATTTTGTTACTAGTAAAGGATATAATAATGATGAGGCAAATATTACTATTTTTTTCTGCCGGTGATAAAAGTTTAGAAATTTTTTCTCCAACATACAAAAGGATTTTATTGTCCACTCGTCAAATATTTTTTTATTGGTCCTCACCTTTAGAAAGTAGGTTGTGATAACATGCCACTGAAAGCATTAATTGTCGATGACGAATATCCGGCTCGCAAAGAATTACGGTATCTACTGGAAAAGCACCCGGAAATCCAAGTGGTAGGGGAAGCTACCAATGCCTACGAGGCGCTGGAACTCATTGGAGCGTTGGACTACGCCGTGCTCTTTTTGGATATAGATATGCCCGGGTTTACGGGACTGGAGTTGGCCCAGCGGATTAAAGAACTGGGCAAATCTCCCCTGGTGGTTTTCATCACCGCCCATGAAGAGTTTGCCTTGGACGCTTTCAGCGTGGACGCGGTGGATTACCTGTTGAAACCCATCGACCCGGCGCGCCTGGCGAAGACGGTGCAGAAGATCCAAGAGATAATGAGTTTAAGATCTTCCACCGCTGCCGCCCCGAAAAACCATGAAGCCGATCGCAAGACGGGTTCCGCGCATCTGGGCTTGATTCCCGTGGAGTCGCAAGGGAAAACCATCCTATTGGCCGAGGAAAACATCGTGTACGTCCATGCCAGCAACGATTACACCTATATCAAGACGGCCCGGGAAAGGTATCTCACCCGGTTTACCTTAAAAGAACTGGAGCAGCGGCTCAATCCCGACCAGTTTTACCGCTGCCACCGTTCTTACCTGGTCAATATCAAGAAGGCCAAGGCAGTTATCCCACTTTATAATGGTACTCTCATTCTCATAGTCGACGACGCGGAGAAGAGTGAAGTACCGGTGAGCAGGGCTCAAGCCAAGCGCATTAGACAAATCCTAGGCATTTAACCCATGAAAAAAAGAGCTTCGCCGTTAACGAAGCTCTTTTAATGTTTCATCCAAGACCTCGATGAACCGCCGGTTCTCCTCCGGGGTACCGATGGTCACCCGGATGAAAGTAGGATAACCGAAGATGTCACCGGTGCGGATGATGACTCCCTTTTTGAGCATGGCCGTAAACAACGCCTTGGAATCCACCCCCACGTCGGCAAAAATGAAATTGGTATGGGTGGGGATGTATTTGATACCCCGGTCCTGGAAAGCCCGGTACAGGTACTCCTTGCCCTGGTTATTCACCCGGCGGCTCTTGGCAATGAATTCCGTATCCTCCAGCGCCGCCCGGGCTCCCCACTGGGCCAAGGAATTCACATTGAAGGGCTCCCTGGCCCGGTTGACCCACTGGATGAGCTCCGGCTGGGCCATGCCGTAGCCTATTCTTAAACCTGCCAGGCCGTAGATCTTGGAGAAGGTGCGGAGCACCATCACATTTGGCCTGCCTTCCTTAAGGAACTCCAGCCCGGAACGGTACTCGGGATCTTCCACGTACTCAAAGTATGCTTCATCGAAGACTACTACAATATTGCCCGGTACCCGGTCCAGGAAAGCCTCGATTTCCTTGCCGGTGACGATGGCGCCGGTGGGATTGTTCGGGTTACACAGGAAGATGAGCTTGGTCCGCTCGTTTATCGCCCCGGCCATGGCGTCCAGGTCCAGGGCGAAGTCCTCTTTGACCGGCACTTTCACCATTTTGCCGCCCATAAGGGTGACGGCAAAATCGTATTCGGAGAAAGAGGGCTGGCCCATGATGGCCTCATCTCCTTCGTTGATGAAGGCCTCCGCCAAAAGCTTGATGATTTCATCGGAACCGTTGCCAACAATGAAGCACCCGGCATCAAGCCCCTGAAAAGCGGCCAGGGCTTGCCGCAGCTGGTAGCAGGACCCGTCCGGGTAAATATGAGCATTGACCAAGCCCTTTTGGACCGCTTCCACCGCTTTCGGCGCCGGCCCGAGGGGGTTTTCATTGGAGGCTAACTTGATAATATCCGTTAAACCGTACTCCCGCTGCACTTCCTCGATGGGTTTCCCCGGCACGTAAGGCTTAATCCCGTTCAGTGCCTGTCTGGTTAATTGATTGAAATCCGTCATTTGCCTACACTCCTATATCCACACTGGTTTGATTTACATTTTGTATAGTGTTTCTCCTTCCATGACCCTGATACCTTCTTTTTGCAGGCACTCCACCGCTTCCTCCAGGTTCTCCACCCGGAAGATCACCATGGCCCTGCCCTTGTGGCTGCTGATGAAAGCATAGAGGTACTCGATGTTGATGCCCGCCTTGTCCAGGGCACCCATTACCTTGGCCAGTCCGCCGGGCTCGTCGGGCATTTCCACGCCGATCACATCGGTGAGGCTCACGGTGAAACCGGCCTCCAGCAGGGCTTTGTAGGCCAGATCCGGCTCGTTCACGATGAGCCGCAGGATGCCGAAAGTGGAAGTCTCGGCAATGGACAGGGCCCGGATATTAATCCCGTGCTTGGCCAAGAGCTCGGTGACGGCATGCAGCCTGCCTGACTTGTTCTCCAAAAACACCGAAATCTGTTTGACTTTCATGAAGCGCACCTCCTGAAGGTTTAAATCTTACGCTTGTCAATGACCCGCTTGGCTTTGCCTTCACTGCGCTGGATGGTCTTCGGTTCCACCAGTTTTACTTTCACCGAAATGCCTAAAGTGCTTTCGATATTGGCCCGGATGGTTCTCTCCAGCTTCTCTAGCTCTTTCACTTCATCGGAGAACTTGTCAGCGGAAACCTCCACCCAAACTTCCAAAATGTCCAGGGTGCCTTCCCGGTCCACAATCAGCTGGTAATGGGGCTCCGTCTGGCCGATTTCCAAGAGCACGCTTTCAATTTGGGACGGGAACACGTTCACGCCGCGAATGATCAGCATGTCGTCGGTGCGGCCGCTGAACCGGTACAGCCGGCGGTGGGTCCGCCCGCATGGGCAAGGTTCTTCGATCAAGTGGGTGATATCCCGGGTGCGGTACCGGATCATGGGCAAGGCTTCCTTGGTCAGGGAGGTAATCACCAGCTCGCCGGTTTCGCCGGGAGGCAGCGGCTCGCCGGTATCGGGATCGATAATCTCCACCAGGAAATGGTCTTCCCAAATATGCAGCCCCTGCTTCTCAGGGCATTCCATGGCGACACCGGGGCCGATGATTTCACTCAAGCCGTAGATGTCCAGGGCCATGATCCCCAGTTTATCCTCGATTTCCCGGCGCATGTTGTCGGACCAGGGCTCGGCGCCGAAGATGCCGCATTTGAGCTTGAAGTCCTCCTTAGTGTAACCCATTTCCCGCATGACTTCCGCTATGTATAAAGCATAAGACGGGGTACAGGTCAAAACGGTGCTGCCGTAGTCCTTCATGATCATGATCTGCCTCTTGGTATTGCCCCCGGAGATGGGGATGACGGACGCACCGATTTTTTCCGCTCCATAATGGACCCCCAGCCCGCCGGTGAACAGGCCGTACCCGTAGGCGTTGTGGATCACGTCACCCTTACCGGCCCCGCCGCAAGTCAGGGACCGGGCCATGAGTTCCGTCCAGGTATGCAGGTCCTGCCTGGTATACCCGACCACCGTCGGTTTTCCCGTGGTACCGGAGGAGGAATGGATGCGCACTACCTCACTTAAGGGGACGGCAAACATGCCGTAAGGGTAGTTGTCCCGCAGGTCATCCTTGACCGTGAAGGGCAGTTTTCTCAGGTCATCCAGGGTTTGAATGTCTTCCGGTTCAATACCTAACTCCTGCATTCGCTTCCGGTAATGGGGCACGTTGTAAAAGCAGCGTTCCACCGTCTGCTTGAGCCTCTCCAGCTGCAGGGAGCGCAGTTCCTCCCGCGGCATGCATTCGTACTTCTGATTCCAATACACTCTTTTCGCCGACCTCCCTCTCAGACTAATGGGCATAATCTCCAGAACATTAACGGGAATACTTCCACAGGCAAGCAAATAACTCCTTTTTATTTTACAAATTTATTGCGAAATCATGGAGAAATTTTTGCGAAAATTGTTTATGTTTCATAAACGGGCCGGCGGGAGACAGGAAATGTTTACGCCGCGACGAATAAATAGATCCATATTTCAGAAAATAGATCAGAGGTGACATGCATGGGATACAAATACGAATTTACCTGGCTGCTGCGGTTGCCGGTGGACCAGCTGCCGGAAGAACCGGGCCAGCAATATGAAGAGGAAGAAACCGGCCGCATCCTGTGGCGCAGGTCCAGCGGCAATATCATCCTGGGCTTTTCCCGGGAGGGAATGAAGCTGTCCCACCCGGTGGGCATGGATGTCATCATCGTGAATAAGAGCGAAGTGGCCATTGGCATCGGCCGCATCGTCAAATCGGAGATCTACCAGCTCCCCAACGGCAGCATTACCACGGTGGTGGAGTTCGCTTTAAAGCGCCTGTTTGACGATACGGAAAGGGAGATTATCACCCGGGTCATCAACGAGATGTACGGTCCGGAAAAGCGGGCACAGAATAACTAGCCGGCTT
Source organism: Clostridia bacterium (assembly GCA_012840125.1). Lineage (NCBI taxonomy): Bacteria > Bacillati > Bacillota > Clostridia > Clostridia bacterium. The sequence continues at coordinate 10,906 of DULZ01000051.1, forward strand.
TGGGGAGAGGCCGGCCTTTTTCCTCGATTTGGCAGGAATACACATCATCCTTTCCATGTCCAGATTGATGCGATATAATATAACCTAAGAAAAAAATGCCAAGGAGGCTGGCTGATGTATATTGGAAAAGAGATTACGGTCCTGGAAAACGGACTTTTATCCTTTGCCGATGATATAGTCCATCCCGAGCCGGAAATCCGCTATTTGGCCGATGTGTTAAACGTGCTTTATCATAGACCGGAAGACTTCGACAACGTGCCCCTGTACTACATCTACCGGGGCGTCATGAAGGAGGAAGACCGGGATTTATTCCCGGAACACAACCTGCGATATGACATCACGGTCATCCTGCCCGGCTTGATCGAGCGGGAGTATTACAAAACAGTGGGCCACTTTCATCCCCTGAAACCGAACAGCAACGAGACCTACTCGGAGTATTATGAAGTGCTGGCCGGCGAGGCTCTTTATTTAATGCAAAAAAATAACCGCAGCGGGGAACCGGAGGAAGTCCGGGTGGTCGCTGCGAAAAAGGGGGACCGGGTCTACATCCCCTCCGGGTTTGGACATGTCACCATTAACCCCGGGGACGAGCCGCTGGTCACCGCTAACCTGGTAAACGGCAGTATGGAGCCCAACTACCAGCCCTTTGCCGAAAAGCAGGGAGCGGCCTACTACTATATCCTGACCGAGCACAACAAGGGGGATTTCGTCAAGAATCCCAACTACCTCCAGTCCTGCGGTTTGGAGTTGGTCTGCGCTCCCAACCTGCCCCAACCGGTGGAACTGAACAACAAGAGCCTCTACCAGGCTTTTGTGGAACAGCCGAAGCAATTCCAATTCCTGAAATAGAAAGAACGAGTGGATCCGTGGGAGGCTAAGGAAAGGTTAAGACTGCTGTCCTTCACCTCCCTTTTGTTCTTCCTGCTGCTTTTTCTCCCCGCCCCCGTTCTCCAGTTCAACGCCCTGCACTTCTCCGGGCACCATGAACTCCAACTCTTGTCCATCCTTCAGTTTCACTTTGATCTTGCTCCCTTGCTGACCCTGCTCTTTTTCCCCGCCGCCGTCAGACGGGTTTTCCTTGCCGCCGCCACTGCCGTCTACTTGCCCGTCGGGGGCTTTGGGCTCAATGGTCCCGTGCCTGGCTTTTAACAGGGAGACGTTGTCCCTGGTAATCACCCGGCTGGGAGTGTATAATACCGGCACCTGATAGGAACCGCTGTCTACCCAGCTCTCGTAATCCCATTCCCCGGAGTTGGCCAGCTTCACCGCCGCATCAAACGCGTACCTGGCCATGGCTTCCGGTTCCAAATCCATTTCCCCGTGATGCTTGCCGGCGGCAATAAACTGGGCCGTCTCCTTGGAAACGCCGATCCCGGCGGTGACCGGGGCAAAAGGCTGCCCTGCCAGGGAGACCAGCACTTTTTTCGTGGTCTCGTCGTCATGGGTAATAACCGCGTCCAGGGCTCCCAACTCGTCCCAGAGCCGGTTCAGGGCCAGGGGGATATCGGCGGTGGGCATCTCCCGTTCGATCACCACCAGGCCCCCGTGCCGGGCCAGCCCTTCCCGGTTGCCCGCCAGGATTTGCTGCTCCCACTCATTGCGGGCATCAGTCATCATGATCAAAACCCTGCCGGAGGAGAGATCTCCCAGGCTTTCCGCCACAAATTCTCCTTGCTCCCGCCCAATGGTCTTTAGATCAACCCCCACAAAGCCGTCCAAGGGGCTATCGGGCGGCATTACACCGACGGCCAGCAGCCGCGCGTCCTGCTCTTCGGCCTTTTGGGCCATCCTCTTGGCCGGTTGCACATCCGGCATAAAGGCGATAATGGCATCAGGCTTGGCTTTGAGGAGTTCCTCAAACTGCTTTTCCTGTTCCCCGGCATCTTGCGCCTTTTTCCAGATCAGCCGCACCTTTTTTTCCTTGGCCAGCTTTTCCAACTCTTTTTGCCAGGGATCCATGGTTTCCTTATGAGCCCCGGTCAGGATGCTCACCCCGAGGACCGGCGGGGGCGGAGCGGGCTTTTGCTCCGGAGAC
>DULZ01000052.1 GCA_012840125.1 Clostridia bacterium
ATGCGCCGGCTTGTTCGATGGCTTTGGCGTCTTCCACGAGTTTGAGAGCAGCTTCGGCAGTACGGCCTTGGGCTTTAAAACCTCCCAACTGGGCGAGGGATTGGGGCGTAAGACCGATATGACCCATCACCGGAATGCTGGCGCGTACGATGGCCTGAATGGTGTCTGCCATTTCCTGGCCGCCTTCCAGCTTGATGCAGTCACAGCCGGCTTCGGCCATGAAACGTCCTGCGTTGCGAACGGCTTCTTCTTTGGACACTTGATAGCTCATGTAAGGCATGTCGCCGACCAGGTAAGCGGTAGGGGCACCTTTACGGACGGCCTTGGCATGATTGATCATCATGTCCATCGTCACCGGCAGCGTGCTGTCCATCCCGTAAACCGTCATGCCCAAAGAATCACCGACCAGAATAATTTCCACGCCGGCCTTTTCTTCGAGCAGAGCCATGGGGTAATCATAGCACGTGAGCATGACGATGGGTTCTTTCCGGGCCTGCATCTCTTTCAGCGTATGGATAGTGATCTTTTTCCGTTCCATTTTTTGCCTGACCTCCATTGTTCATTTTCCTTATCGGCAGTTGAAAGATAAATCAATTTTTTTATTGATTTCTCACAACATTCCCCCTTTATTAATTGCCAATAATATGTTAAATTCTAGATTGAGTATAACATGTAACATGTTACATGACAAGATAGATTTTAAAATTGTTAGACTAGTCGGTATGTGAAAATTTTCTTTAAACATTGTCAAGACTTTGCAGTGACTGTAAAATATTGTTGGTTCAATACGAAGGAGGACTAAGATGGAGCCAAGAATCGTCGTCCCGCCAAGCCTGAAGGACCAGGTCTATGATTACCTCAAAGAAGCAATTATCAGAGGGGAACTCCAGTTTGGGAGTTTTTATTCGGTACAGTGGGTGGCTTCACGGCTGGGGGTCAGTAGGACACCGGTGCGAGAAGCGGTACAGCAGCTGCAGCATGAAGGCTTGATCGATGTGTTCCCTTACAAGGGATTCACCATTAAAACCATCTCGCCCGCCGTCATCGAGGAAGTTTTTGAAGTCAGGGAAGCCATTGAATCTTTTTGCATCAAGAAATTGCTGGCCCAGTACGGCTCTCCTGTGTACGGGGAACTCATGAAGAGTTTGGAGAAAACCTTAGCAGAACAAAAGTACATGGTGGTCCATGGCAAAGACGCCATGGATTATTGGAAGCTGGACAAAGGTTTTCATCGCCTCATCGTCGAATTCTGTAATAATAAGGTGTTGAGAGAGGTCTATGAATCCATCAGCGATAAGATTAGCAGCATTGCCTTGGCCACTTTGCAGGACCGCCGCCGCTTTGCATCGGCCAGTGAGGAGCATGCCTTGATTTTCGCCAAGTTAAAGGAGGGCTCTCAAGAGGCTGTCAACGTGAATGTGGCTCACCTGCTGAGCACGAAGAGTCTGATTATGAAAACTTGGGAAAAATGGGAAAATAATGCTAGAATAGAAGACGCATTTTCCGCGCCAAGATTCGAGGATTGATGCGCCTGTGAAAAAGTACTGTTCATTGTCTCTTGTGAACAGTATTTTTTTATCAGAATCCATGACCTACTTCCTGACCACGGCTGTGAGTAACACACGAGCGGGGGGAGTTGCACGGATGACGGGTCAAGTTGCTATTCTGAATTTCGACCGGGTCTATGAACGGCAATCCTTTTACCGCAAGATTACCTACGAGTGGGTGGATTTTTCCGATTTGACGGGGACCAAGGGCTACTGTGACGCCGGGGTACTGGGGATTATCCGCCGGCGGCTGGGACAGCGCAAGGGCAGGGGAATTACTTTCGTCGGCAGCGGCAGCTATCATTACGTCACTTATTTGCTGCTGCAGGAAATTGACGTCCCTTTTACCCTGGTGTTGTTTGACCGGCACCTGGATATGATGCCGGCGCCGGACGGGCTGCTGTCTTGCGGCTCTTGGGCTTTACGGGCCTTGCAGGATTTACCGAATCTGAGATTCATGCTGGTGATGGGGATCGGGCCGGAGCAATTGGATGGCATCCCGTCACACTTGAGAGACAAGCTCCTGGTGGTTTCCCAGCAGGAGACAGAGCGGGAGCCGCCGGCGGCGGACCGGGTCGTGGCAGCCATCCCTACCCGGCGGGTCTATATCAGCATCGATAAAGATGTGCTCCGGCGGCAGGATGCCGTCACCGATTGGGAGCAGGGCAGCATGCCGTTACAACAATTGCTCTCCTGGCTTAAGGCTATTGGCGAAGGAAAAGAGATCTGGGGCGTGGATGTTTGCGGGGAGTACCCCGTGGGTTGGGCTGATGCTTTCATGCCCCAGAGCCGGTTGGCGGCAGCGAGAAACAACGAGGCCAACGCCAAGATCCTGGCTCTAGTGCAGTCGCTGGTTAATAAGAGAGCCTACTTAACCGCAGGCTAACTGTTCAGCAGGTTAAGCAGGCTCTTTTTGTTTTGTTTTTCTTTGAGGGTGTGGATTTCGTCGACGCTGAGCTGGTATTTGCTGACGGTTTCCTTGAACTCCTGCAGGAGCTCCGGGGCGAACCTGACGGCCAGGCCGCAGGAGGAGCTGATTTCCCGGGGTACGGGGATCAGCTGGAATTTGAAATCAAGTTCTTTTAGGGTTTTTTCGCATTCCAAGGCATCATGCAGGCAAGGAAACGTGGCCACGCAGTACTCCATAAAGTTCCACCGGCTTTCTAACTGATTTCCAGCTTGTATTCCTCGTCCAATTCCGTGACTTTTACCGAATAACCCCGGCTCTGGGCGAAACGGGTCACATTTTCTTTGGCTACTTCGTTGTCCACAAGCACTTCCAAGGGAGTGCTCCCGGCTTCCAAAGCAGCCTTTGTCATGACAACCGGCTCCGGGCAGGACCTGCCGCGGGCATCGACAATCTTATTGGCCAAGGACAACACCCTCTTTCCGTGTCACCTGAACTTTTTGCTTTTGGACAATGATCAAGCCGGCCATGCCCACTACTACTACGAGACCAATGATCACCGCAATTTTGCCGTTGACCGGCACCCCGTTGGCGCTGGCCGCCAGCCCGAAATTGTGGGCAAAGGCGGCACCCGTGATCAGTCCCAGCACAGTGACGGCAGAATCCGTGTTGCCTTCGGCGGCTAAAATGGTTTGCCGCAGCGGGCAGCCGCCCAGCAAACAAGAGCCGAGACCCGCCAGGGTCATGCCGAGGAAATTCCAAACGAAATCGGTATGGGCAATGGGTTGCTCCACAAAACCTATTTTAAAGGCGGCGGGGTTGAATATCAAGTTGCCGATTAAAGCAAACAGGAAGATGCCGGCTAAACCCGACAGCAGGTGGAAATCCCGGATTAACATCGCGTCGCGAAAGCCCCCGACGGTACAAATCCTGGTTCTCTGCACCAGGGCTCCCACCACCAGGCCCACGATTAAAGACAAGATGATCGGGGCGTGCATGGAGCCCGGCCCGGATTCGCTGAAGTTAATAAAAGCCGGTTGAACCAGCAGGAAAACCAGTAAAGCGCAGGCAATAAGGGGCATGATGTAACCGTTGGCGTTGGCTTGCTTGTAACTGCGTCCCAGGGAAAACCCCTTTTTGATGAACTGGATGCCAAGCCAAATGCCGGCCACATAACCAGCCAGGCCTACCAGGGCATTGAGATCGCCGCCGGCCAGGCGCAGGATCATCCGCAGGGGACATCCCAGGAACACCAACGCACCAATCATCACAAAGAAGCCCATGACAAACCGCAAGAGGGGTGAGGAACCGCCGGCAGGGCGAAATTCTTTGTTGGCATAGGCAATGAAAAAAGCGCCTAGAATAAAGCCTAGAATCTCAGGTCTGATGTACTGGACGGCTTCCGCCCGGTGCAGCCCCAGTGCGCCGGCAATATCCCGGTAGAAGCAGGCGATGCAGAAACCCATGTTGGCGGGATTGCCGAACTTCACCAGGAGGGCAGCCAGGATGCCGATGACGCCGCCGGCCAGGAGCATGGTAGATTTTTTCACCTGAATTTGACCTCCTTTTCTGTAGTTTGTTACTATCTTTACAATACGCCTTTTGCAAAAATAAGTAAAATAAATTGTTTTTATTAAATCTGCTTATGAGATAGCAAAGTTTTATCAACTATTGCCTTGTGACCGGGTTGGACTATTGATATGATCCAGGAGAGGTGATCTTGGTGGAAGCCTATTTAGATAACGCCGCTACCAGCCGCCAAAAACCGGCGGCTGTTTGGAGCGCCATGGAAGAGTATTTTCACCGGAACAACTGCAACCCGGGCCGGTCGGGATATGAGCTGGCCCTGGAGGCCGGGCGTAAAGTGCTGGATGTGCGGGAAAAACTGGCCGCCTTTTTTCATGTGGGCGACCCGCACCGGGTTATTTTTACCCAGAATATTACGGTGGCTTTAAACTTTGCTCTCAAAGGACTTTTAAATGACGGCGACCATGTGTTGATTACGGGGCTTGAGCACAATGCGGTGGTCCGGCCCTTGAAATCCTTATCCCAAGAGAGAAATGTCAGCTATTCGATCATGCCCACCGATCCGAGAGGGTTTATTGACCTGGCCGCGGTGCCGGAAATGATCCGGCCCAATACGAAAATGATCGTGGCCACCCATGCTTCCAATGTGATGGGAACCCTGGTCCCGGTGGAGGAGTTGGGGAGAATAGCGAGGCAAGCAGGGCTGGACTTTGTGGTGGACACCGCCCAAACGGCAGGCTGCTTCCCGTTAGATATCACCCGGATTGGTGCTACGGTGCTGGCATTTACCGGCCACAAGCACCTGCTGGGGCCGGTAGGAACCGGAGGTTTTGTGCTCACGGAGGAAGCGGCGGCCAGGATGAAGCCCCTTTATGAAGGAGGTACCGGGAGCGTTTCCGACCGGGAAGAACAGCCGGATTTCGCCCCGGACCGCTTTGAAAGCGGCACCCTTAATGCCCTGGGAATCGTGGGCCTGGGTGGGGCTTTGGATTACCTGACCCAGGTTGGTTTAGACAGGATCAGAGCCAAAGAGGAAGCCTTAACCCGCCGGTTGCTGGCCGGCCTGGCAGAAATACCGGGGGTGGTCGTCTACGGACCGCGGGATGCAGCCCGGCAGACAGGCACGGTGGCCCTGAACATTCAGGAGGTAGACAATGCGGAGTTGGCTTACGTGCTGGATCAAAAATACCGGATCATGACCAGACCGGGCCTCCACTGCGCTCCTGTGGCCCACCGCACCATGGGCACCTTCCCGGAAGGAGTGTTAAGAGTCAGCATTGGGCATTTTACCACCGAGGAGGAGATTGACTATTTCCTCAGTGCTTTAGGAGAGATAGTCAGGGCCGTCAGCCGGTAATCAGCCGAAGACCCGGTGGCAGATGTAGACGGCAGCCATGAAACCCGTCAAATCGGCCAGGAGCCCTACCGGCAGGGAGTACCTGGCTTTTTTGATTCCCACCGAGGCAAAATAGACCGCCAGGATGTAGATGGTGGTATCGGTACTGCTGTCGATGGTGGCCGCCAGCCGGCCGGTGAAAGAGTCGGGCCCGTAGCGGTTGATCAGGTCCGCTGTGAGCCCTAGGGCGGCGGGACCGGATAAAGGCCTGACCACGAATAACGGGAGCACCTCCCGGGGAATGCCGGCCAGGGTTAAGATCGGCTGCAGGACCGAAGCCAGCAGGTCCAAAGCCCCGGAACTGCGGAAAATGCCCACGGCTACATAAATACCCACCACATAGGGCATCAAACGCATGACCAGGTGAAAAGCTTCCCCGGCCCCTTCGACAAAGGTGTCAAAGATGTTCACCCTTTTTACATAGGCATGGCAGAACACAATCAATAGAAAAACAGGCATGATCCAGTTGGAAATGCCGGCAAGAAACTGGTAAAGAATCACTAACGCCCCCTTTTCGCCCGGCGCCGGAAGTACCAGTCCGCCACCAGGGCGGTGCAGGTGGAAACCGAGGTGGCAAACAAAGCGGTGCCGACGATGTCCGCCGGGTCGGCGGCGCCGGCATTAGCCCGCAGGGCCACGATGGTAGCCGGGAAGAGGGTGACTCCGGATGTGTTTAAAGCCAGGAAAGTACACATAGCTTCACTGGCTTCCGTTTTGTTGGGATTCAGCTTTTGCAACTCTGCCATGGCTTTGAGACCGAAAGGGGTGGCGGCACTGCCAAAGCCGAAAAGATTGGCGGAAAGGTTCATGAGAATGGCTCCCAAAGCCGGGTGGCCCCGGGGAATGCTGGGAAACAAGCCCCGGACCAGGGGCTCCAAAAGACCCGTGAAAGATTTGAGCAGGCCGGATTTTTCTGCCACCCGGGCGACGCCCAGCCACAAGGTGAAAAGGCCGAGCAAGCCCAAAAGAGTATCCGCCGCCGACCGGGCGGCGGTGAGGGCCCCTTGATTGACTTCGGTAATGCGGCCGGTGACCATGGCCGTCAGCAAGCCCCCGACCACCAGACAAGCAAAAACGAAATTCATGACCGGCAAGTCGCCTCCCTAGTGTTTATACATAATTATTAGTATTTAATGGAAATCATGACAAAAAGGCCCCGCACAGCATAACGGTGCAGGGCTTTCATATATTTTCTTAGGAGAGGCGGGGAGGGGGCACCATGAAGAGACTGCTGCTGGTGATTTTGTGTTTTGCCCAGGTGCTCGGCTTAAGCTTGTGGGGGTTATACCCGGGGCATGTCGCCGCTTGGCTTCACCGGCGGCCGGAAACGGCCTACCCGGCGGAAAGCCTGCCGGTTATCCTCAAGAGCAAAGGTTTACCGGGCAGGCTGTCCCAAGCTCTGCTTTATGTAGACAAATCCGATTTAACCTTGACCTTGTACGAAGGCAATATACCGTTAAAGACTTACCGGGTGGCCATGGGGCCCAATTACCTGGCGGGAGCGAAGCTCAGGGAAGGGGACAAAAGGACACCGGAAGGCCGGTATTTTATCAGCGAGAAGCGCATTGTCTTCCCGGCGGACCCTTTGCTGGGGTCGCGCTGGCTGGGCATCAGCTATCCCCTGGCGAAGGACGTGGCCAGGGGCTATGCTGAGGGTATCATCACCGGGGAAGAATACCGGGAATTGATGGAAATGGCCGGCGCAGGGAAGCTGCTGCCCCAGAAGACACCCTTAGGAGGAGAAATAGGGATCCACGGCGGGCACCGGGAAGAAAAAGAGGCCACCTGGACCCTGGGCTGTATTGCCTTAACGAACCGGGATGTGGAGGAATTGTATCCTTACATTGCCGTCGGGACCCCGATCATTATCGTGCCTTGAACCGGCTGGGAAAGGAAATGATGGTACAGTGAGAAACCTGCAAATCAAGGTCGCCGTATTTACTTTGCTGCTGTTGGTCGCCCTCGGTGTTGCTGTGTTTCATGCCGGCGCCCCTTTTAAAGAGCCGGGTGCGGGCGAAGGGCCGGAAAACAAAAACCGGTCCCTGCCCGGGGAGCCCAAAGAGTATGCCGGCGGGCTGCCCTGGGAAGAGGACCCGGAGTTTTTGCAGGCGCTGGAGACTTATGATACGCCGCGCCTCATGGCCCAGTTTAAAGCAGAGTTGAAAAACCCTTTTTACGGCGAACTGGCCAATGTGAAACTGGCGGCAGAAACCCTGAAGGGAACGGTAGTCAAACCGGGGGAGATTTTCTCCCAGAACCAAACCCTGGGACCCTATACCCGGGAAAAAGGGTATCAAGTGGGCCCCATGTTTGTGGGTACCCGGCTGACGGAATCGATTGGAGGGGGAGTTTGCAAAATAGCTACTTTGCTGTACAATGCGGCAGTTTTGGCTAACCTGGAGGTGGTGGAGCGCCACCATCATTCCATGCCGGTCACTTACGTTTCACCGGGCCAGGACGCCACGGTGGCTTACGGGATAAAAGACTTGAAGTTCAAGAACACTACCCCGGACAATATCCTCATTTGGGCCGGGACCGTCGGCAATGTGGCCTATATCGGTTTCTACGGCAAAACCGAGCCGCCGAAAGTCACCTGGGAGCACCGGATCCTCCAAGAGGTACCCTTCCAAACCGTTTACCGGGATGACCCAACCTTACCCTTAGGTGAGGAAAAAATCCTGGTAGACGGCCTCAACGGCTGCCTGGTGGAGACGGAACTGCACATCGATTACCCCGACGGCCGGCGGGAGGTCAGGCATTTAGGCAAGAGCTGGTACCATCCCATGCCCCAGTTAATTCTCCGGGGGACCGGTAAAGAATGACCCGCTTTTCTGTACGGCAGCCAGAACCGGGAAAGCGATGACCATCCCCCCGGTGAATTGAAGGATGTTGCTGGGAATGCTGAAGACGGGGATGATGAAGCTGTCATACAGGAAACCGGCGGCTATGTAGTAACCAATCACCATCCATAAGCCCGATAAAACCATGCCTAGAAACTGGGCGAAGGAAAGGGTGTTGGCCTGCAGCCGCTGCAAGATGTACCTGGCGGCGACAAGACCGGCCGGGACGACGGCGGCCGCCAGCGCCAGCCACAGGTTAACCCGCTGCACCAGGCTGCTCAGTTCCTGGACGGAACCGGCCTCATCTATCAGTGCCAACAGGCCGGAGGCGTTAGTGGTGAAGGCGCCGGTTAACATCATCCTCCCCCCTACACAGAAAGCGACCCAGATCAGGGAAACCAGGGCGGTTAAATAAAGGTCCAGGCGCCTGTCATGCTTCTTGGCCAAATCGTGGCCCATCCAACCGGCGACGGCCCCCATGATCCCTTTGATGACCAGGGTTGGAAAAGCCCAGTGGGCATACCCGCCCAGGATATCCGCCATGGCTGACCCGAAGCCCCCCACCAGGGCGCCAAAGCGCCAGCCGAAGAGCAGGGCGGCAATAAAAATCATGCTGTCCCCCGGGTGGATATATCCTTGAGTAAAAGGAATGGGGATGCGAATACTGTACGTAGCGATAAAAACCAAGGCCATCATCAAGCTGCCGTAAGTCAGGCTCCGCACGCTGGTGGTGACCGCTTCTTTTCTTTCCAAACGTTCATGGTCTTGCACATCTACCATTCTGCCAACTCCCCCCAACAAGCATAATCAGGTGATTTAACTTTTAAGGACTATCATAAGGGAAACAGGAGCATCAAGCAAGGCTTTCAGGGGAAAAAAGCTTGTACTATTTTACGCTTGAACAACCGCCCATAAAGTGGTAAGATCAAAACAAAAGTAATTAACGTATATTAAGGAAAGTGGGTTTCAGCCATTCCTAAGATTGTGGATTACGAAAAATACAAAGACGAGATTGCCATGCATGCTTTGCGGGTCTTCGTGGAGCGAGGCTATCACCGGGCCACGCTGCAGGATGTGGCCGAAAGATGCGGCATCGGTCGTACGACTCTTTACTCCTACTTTAAGAATAAAGAAGACATCTTCCTGCATGTGGTGAAAAAACAAGTAGAAGCCTTTCGCGCCGCTTACCGGAACCTGCTGGAGGACCCGGAACTGTCCTACCTGGACAAAATCAAGGAATTGGTGGCCAGGGTGATTAGAGATTACGAGAACAATCACGAACTGGTAATCTTTACGGAGCTGTGGCTGCTTTTGAAAATGAAGGAAGGACAGCCGGAACGGGCCCTTAGGCGGTGGTTGAGAGAAATCAGGCTGATGTTTGCCGACTTGTTTAAGGAGGCGATGCAGCACAGGGAAATCAAAAAAGGGGATCACGAAATCTTGTCGTCTATTTTGTTCGGGCTGCTGGAGGCCATGCTGTTGGAAAAGGCCTGGAACCGGGAGATGCAGTTGGATGCCCACCTGCAAGGGATTTATTTGATGCTAGATGGGCTAAGAGCATAATTCTTTTAAGTTTATTTCGACACATGTGTCAAAATAAATGCTTAAGGGGGTACTGACATGAGTAGTATCAAGGATCGCCTTGCAGATCTGGTGGTCAATGAACTGGTAGATTACATCGGCAAGGACCCGGCAGCCAATCTCAACAAAATGCTCAATCTCGCCCAAAGAGTGGTGAAAACGCCTGAACACAAGGAAATACTTGATGCTTTCCGGCAGATCGCCGGTGACCCTGAAAACAACTGGCACCGTTTGATGGAACGGGTGTTCAAGGAGGTCCATCCCAATTGCCAAAAGGCTTTTGTGCGCAATTTTTTCTTCAATGCCACCGTGCTGGCTACACCGAAAAGAGCAAAATTAAAAGAGCAGCATGATTGCTCTATTCCCTGGGCCATCTTGATGGATCCCACCTCGGCCTGTAATTTGAAATGCACCGGCTGCTGGGCCGCAGATTATGATAAAACCAGCTCTTTAACCTTCGAGGAACTGGATCAGGTCATCCAGCAAGGCAAGGAACTAGAAATATACATGTATCTTTATTCCGGCGGCGAGCCCCTAGTCCGCAAGGATGACCTCATCCGGCTGGCGGAAAAGCACCGGGACTGCATGTTCCTCTCCTTCACCAACGGCACCCTGGTGGATAAAGCATTTGCCCGTGAACTGGCCCGGGTGGGGAATTTTGTACTGGCCATCAGTATCGAAGGTTTTGAAAAAGAAACGGACCTGCGCCGGGGTAAGGGCACTTACCGGCGGGTGCTCCAGGCCATGGAAAACCTGCGGGAGGCTGGGGTAGGCTTCGGTTTCTCTACTTGTTACCATAAATATAATGTAGACGCCGTTAGCTCCGACCGGTTCGTAGACTTTCTCATAGACCGGGGCTGCCTCTTCGGCTGGTATTTCACTTACATGCCCATCGGCAAAGATGCCGTGGTGGACCTGATGGTAACGCCGGAGCAGCGGGAGTACATGTACCGCCGGGTGCGGCAAATGAGAGGCGAAAAACCTTGCTTTATTCTGGACTTCTGGAACGACGGGGAATTTGTCGGGGGCTGCGTAGCGGGGGGACGGTCATACCTGCATATCAATTCCCAGGGTTATGTGGAACCATGTGCATTCATTCACTATGCTAATGCCAACATCAGGGAAAGCACCTTGCTGGAGGCCCTGCAGTCCCCCTTGTTCCGGGAGTACCGGGCCAGGCAGCCTTTCAATACCAACCACTTGAGACCGTGTCCTTGCCTGGATAACCCGGACGCTTTGCTGGAAATGGTACTGGCTTCGGGAGCTCAGTCCACTCAGGTGGACCGGGAGGACGTGGTGGAACTGACCAACAAGTGCCGGGCAGCGGCCGCCCGCTGGGCCGTGACGGCAGACCGCCTGTGGCGGGAACGGAAGAGCGATAAACAGGCCGTTTGCTAATACATTGAATACCTTGCAGTAATGCTATAAAATGACTATGGAAATATGTCCATAGTCATTTTTATTTCTGGGAGGAAACAATGCCTAGTTTCATCATTGAGCTGGCGGATATTATGCCCCGCCACCAGGCCCTTTGCGGCAGCAAAGCCTCCAACTTGGGGGTGGTGGCCAGGAAATCGAGAACGGCACCGGGTTTCTGCCTCATGACCAGCGCTTATTTCCTCGCCTTGCGCCAAGCCGGCCTGCAGGCCCAGGTGATCGAGCTGGCCAACTCAGTCTCCGAAGCCGACCCCGGGGAGCTGGAACAAGCGGCTAGGCGGATTCAAAGCCTCATCCGGGGAATAGGGATACCGGCGGAAGTAGAGGAAGAATTGCGGCAAGGCTATGACAAGCTGGTGGGCGGGAAAAAAGGGGTTAAAGTGGCGGTGCGTTCCTCAGCAACGGCGGAAGACCTGCCGGGAGCGTCCTTTGCGGGGCAGTTGGAAAGCTACCTGAATTTAGAAACCTGGGAGCAGGTACGGGAAGCTGTGGTCGCCTGCTGGGCTTCCCTCTGGTCGCCGCGGGTGATGCATTACCGGCTCCGGAAAAGACTGGCCCATGACCAGGTGGGGATGGCGGTCATCATCCAGAAAATGGTACCGGCCCGGGTATCCGGGGTGATGTTCACCGCCAACCCGGTTACCCAGTCCCGCCGGGAGATTTATATCGAAGCGGTGCCGGGACTGGCGGAACAGCTGGTTCAAGGCCGGGCGGCCGGGGAAGTTTATATCTTTGACAAAGAAAAGAATTTTGTCTCCTCCCGCCGCTTTCATGGGGATTACCCGTTGTTGACGGATTTTGCCCTGCGGCAGCTGGCCCACGAGGGCAAGAAGCTGGAGTACTTGCTGGAGGATTACCAGGACATCGAGTGGGCTTTTTACAATGATGAGCTCTATATCCTCCAAACCAGGCCCATCACCACCCTGGGGGAGGAAGAGTTCCAACTGCCGCGGAGCGAAGGGATGACGCCTATACAGAGGGAGATACTGGTCAATATCCAGGAAAGGTTTCCGGAGCCCGTCCTGCCCCTGGATGCGGTGGTGGCCAAAATATATTACTTGAGCTTATTTAATGCCTACTTGGAACTGGGCTTTCACGTGCCCGGCGTGGACTGGCGCAAGACGGAGCAAGGGATTTTCCCGGAACATTTTGTACCCCCGGCTATTAAGCCCGGGCTAAAGCGGGTTTTCAGCTTAGGCAAAATGCTGGCCGGGGACTTGATGCAGGACTGGCAGTATAATGAAGCGGCTTTCGATAAATATGTCCAACTGATGCAACAGGACATGCTGAAGAGCTTTCCCATGGAAATCGTCCTGCAGTACCTGGAGGACGGTTTAAGAGATTTCCAGCGGGCTAATACTTTTCGTTATCTCCTTTATATCCAATACGGCTTTGTCTACCGGTGGCTCGGGCGGTTGCTGCGCTGGCTTTACGGGCGAGCCGGTCAAGAGATTTTTGAGGATATCGTGGTTGGCCAACCGCAAGCCACCCTGGCCATCAACGGGCTGCTGCACCAAATTGCCGCGGCCGTCAGGGAACAACCGGCGCTGTTGGAATTCGTGCTGGCTCATGCACCGGAAGAAATCGCAGCGGGGATTGGGCGGCTGCCTAACGCGGAGCCGGTTTTGTCCCTTTTCGGTACCCTCATGGATGAGTACGGGCATCGTGAAGTGAGCCAGGGCTTGGGCGGCATTGCCGCCGCTACCTGGCGGGACCGGCCGGAAGTGGTCTGGGCCATGATCAAGAGTCTGGTACGGCAAGGGCCGGCGGCCTCCCAGCCGGAAGATGCCCAGATGACCCGCCGGCAAGAAGCCGAGGCCAAACTGGATAAACTGGCGTCCTCCGGCTGGGGGCGGATTTTACCATTGAGAAGGATATTTGACCGGATGGTGGATTACAGCCGGCGCTACACGGCTTTCCGGGAAGACAGCCATGTTTATTTGACCCAGGCGATGCTGGTCTTCCGCACCCTGTTTTTAGCCATCGGCCGGCAGTTAACGGCCAAAGGTTACTTGCAAGAAGCCCAGGACATCATGTATCTCACCTACTGGGAAGTCAGGGATCTGGTACAGGAGTTGTACAGCTTAAGAGAAGTCAGCCGGAGGGCCCTGGAGGAAAAGATCCGCCGGCGCAAGCTGGAATACGAGGCCAGGAAGAAGAGATGGAGCCAGGCTGCCGGGGCGGAGGTGCCGGCGAGCTCGGAGGTGCTAAAAGGAATGGGGGCCAGCCGGGGACAGGCCACCGGACCTTGCCGGGTGATCAGGCAGCCTGAGGAATTGGACCGGCTGCAGCCGGGGGACATCCTGGTAGCGGCCTCCACCAACCCTGCATGGACGCCGGTCTTTCCTATGCTGGCCGGGCTCATCGTGGAGCACGGTAGCCCGTTGTCCCACGCGGCGATCATCGCCAGGGAGTACGGTATTCCGGCGGTCCTGGGGATTAAGGGCGCAACCCGGCTTTTACGGGACGGGGAGCAAGTATCCATCGACGGCAGCGAAGGATTGGTATACAGGCTATAGGCTTTTCTTGTATCTGATGTTAAAATAAGGAGAGTAAGACTTTAAGGGGTTGGAAAGATGAAACCGGTAATTATGACGGATTCCTGCAGCGACCTGCCCTTCGAGTATGTGCAGGAACACGGCCTGGCTGTAATTCATTTAACTTACCATTTTGACGGCAAGGACTACCTGGATGATTTCGGTCAAAGCCTTTCTCATCAAGCTTTTTACCGGACCCTGCGCCAGGGGGCGATGCCTACTACGTCCCAAGTCAATGTCCATACCTTTGTGGAAGCATTCCGGCCCTACGCGGAGCGGGGTGAGGAACTGATCTACATCGGCTTCTCCTCGGCTCTGAGCGGCACCTTCACCAGTGCCGCCACGGCCCGGCAACTGGTGCTGGAGGAATACCCGGAGGCGAAAATAGCCGTTATTGATTCCCGTTCCGCTTCCCTCGGCCTGGGCATGCTGGTGTATCATGCCGTGGAGCTGAGAGCCCGGGGAAAGGGCTATCAGGAAATCGTCCAGTGGGTAGAGGATCACAAGCTGAAAGTAAATCACTGGTTTACGGTAGAGGATTTGAACCATTTGAAAAGAGGCGGGCGCCTTTCCGGGGCGGCGGCCCTCATGGGGACCATGCTGAATGTAAAGCCGGTGCTGCATGTCAACGATGAAGGGAAGCTCATTCCGCAAGCTAAGGTGCGGGGCAGGGCCAAGGCCCTGAAATACCTTAAAGAGCAGTTGGATGCGCGGATCATTAACCCGGCGGAGCAAGTGGTTTTTATCAGCCACGGGGATGCGCCGGAAGATGCGGAAACGTTGAAGGAGATGATCCGGGCGGATCACCCGGTGAAAGACGTTTTCACCGGTTATATCGGCCCGGTGATCGGTTCCCACGCCGGGCCGGGCACCTTGGCGGTGTTCTTCTTCGGCAGCAGCAGGTAAGTAAACAATGGAAACCTGCGGCGCCAAACGCGGCCGTTTTATTCCACATTGATCTTGTATACGCCGGGGATTTGCTGTAATGACGTGATTAGCTGTCCCAGCCGTTCCATGTTTTTGGCCTGAGCCATGGAGACCAGGAGCAGGTAAACTACTTCCTCATCGCCGTGATGTTCCATGTTAATGCTTTTGATATTAGCCTGAAAGCCGGATAAAATAGAGCCTATTTCCCCGACCTGCCCGATTTTGTCCCGGGCATAGATTTCGATGGATAACAAGCCTTTCTTCCTGGCAAGGTAATCTGAATACCTGGACAAGGTCAAGGCGATGAAAATGATGGCGGTGGCCATGAGGCAAGGGATAATGGCCCCCAATCCGGTGAACAAGCCCACGGCGGCCATACCCCACAGGCTGGCAGCGGTGGTGAGACCTTTAATGCTGGACCCGTGTTTCAGGATGGTGCCGGCTCCCAGGAAGCCGATGCCGGAGATTACTTGGGCTCCCACCCGCAGGGGGTCCATGTTGGTTACGGTATGGTACTGGTGGAACAACACTAAAGAGCCCACACCGATGAGAGCGGAACTGACGGAGACCAGCATGTGGGTGCGCAGGCCTGCGGAATGGTGGCTGCTTTCCCGTTCGTAGCCGATAATGCCGCCGAGGACGGTGGCCAAGGCCAGCCTGAAAAGTATTTCTTCATAAGAAATACTCGTCGGAACCATTGTCTATCACGCCCATCTATAGTGTGGTATTTATTATTATAGCGGCAGGATTTCGTTCTTGTATAGTAAGTTATTGCGAAAAAATCAATTTATGTATGTCCGGGTAAGTGAAAAAGGCCTCACTCCAGGAGTGAAGCCTTTTCTTTTAATGCTTGAATCTCTTCACCAGGTCTTTCAGCTCCGCAGCCGCGGCCGCCAGGTTATGGGTGCTGGCGCTGATTTGCTCCACAGCGGCAGCTTGCTCTTCCGCACTGGCGCTGATGTCCTGAGCGGTGAAGCTGATGCTCTGGGCATGCTTGCTGATATTGTTCATGGTTTCGGCAATCTGGTGGCTGCTGGCAGCGAGCCGCTCTGCCTCTTCACTGATGATGTGCACTTCCCGGTTGGCCGATTGGGCGGCTTTGACGATGTTTTGTAACAACCGGTGGGCCTTTTCCACCACTTCCATGGCCTCGTTGACTTCTTCGGTGGATTTAATCATGCCTTCCACCGCTTTTTTCGTATCCAGTTGGATTTCCTTAATCATCTCGGCAATGCTGACGGTGGCCTGGTTGGATTCCTCCGCCAGCTTGCGTACTTCATCCGCCACCACGGCAAAACCTTTACCGGCTTCGCCGGCCCTGGCGGCTTCGATGGCGGCATTGAGGGCCAGCAGGTTGGTCTGGTCGGCGATACTCTGGATTAAGCTGGCAATCTGGCCGATTTGGGTGGAGCGTTCTCCCAGCAGGTTGATGATCTGGGCGGAGTGTTCCACGGTGTTTTGCATGTTTTGCATCTTGGCATTGGCTTGCTCCAGGGCTTCCTGGCCGCTGAGGGCAATTTCATTGGCTCGCTTGGAAAGCTTAGCCGCCCGGTCGGAGCTCTTCGCCACGCTGGCAGAGCTCTGGGCCAGTCCCTCCAATTCCTGGCTGCTGGTGGTGATGCTGTCGGCTTGTTGGGTGGCGCTCTGGGCCAAGTTTTCAATGGCATACGCTACCTGTTCCGTAGCCTGGCCGGTTTGGGTGGAGGCATCGGCCACCTGGTCCGAGATGTTGGCCACGTCTTCCGCCGTATCGTCGATGTGCTTGATCATTTCCGACAGCTTGCCTAAGAAATTGTTAAACCGCTCCGCCAGGTCTCCCACTTCGTCCCGGCTCTTGATGGCCAGCCTTTTGGTTAAATCTCCTTCGCCCTTGTTCAGCTCATCCAGGCTTGCGGCCATTTCGCCCAAAGGCTGGCTGACAAACCGCTTAATGAGCTGCCAGATGGACAGGGCGAGCAGTAAGATAATGACGGCGCCCAGCCCGTAAACCTTGGCCAGCATGTTATTGGTCATGGATGCCAGGGGTGCAGCCGGTGCGGCAAAGCTGTACAAGGCCCTGATGTCACCGACTTGATAGCCTTCCTTGGCGTAGCCGAAGGGATCGGGGCTGCCGATGGGAAAACCGTGACAGGTTAAGCAGTGGTCTTCAATCTTCACCGGCACCACGAAGCGCAGGCTTTTCACCCCGTCATACTCCGTAATCTCGTAATACTCCGTTAAGGATGGATCGGAACGGAAACGTTCCATTTGCTGCAGTTCCCACTCGTCTGCCTGATTATTTTGATTCCTGGGTTTATCGGAAACCGTCCGGATGATCACATCACTGTCCACGCTGTTGCGGTAAACGTCGGCTATGTATAAGGTGGCAACCATGGGCACGGTTTCCTTGATGGGACGGTTCAGACCCGCCTGGCTTAAATCGCCCTGAATGCTGTTAAAATAGCTTAACTGGGAATTCATCTGCCCGACGATGGCCCGCATTTCCTGCAGTTTCTGTTCGTAGGGAAAGTGCCGCTGCTGCAAGACGATTAAACTCATGCCGAGACCGATGGTGACGGCTAAAACCAGAACCGCCATGCTCACGAATTTCCATGTTAACCCGCGTCGTATGCCCATAGTGTCATCCACCCCTCCCAACCACAAATTAGAGGGATTCTTCGCTAAATAACACTTTAATCCTCCTTTTCCAAAATGTTTTTTAATGCCGCGGCGGTATGGACCGGTGCCTGGCAAGCATAGTTGCGGCACAAGTAAGCCGTTACCCGGCCGCCCAGAGCATGCCGGCCTTGCAAGGACGGTACCAGAGAGCTCAGGTTTTCTGCCTCATCCTCCGGCAAGCAGAGGGTCAGCATGTCAGGGGCATAGCGATTGCGGACCAGGGCCAGCATGTCTTCGGGTTGGCCCGCCGTGCCAGGGTAAATGATGTGCAGATCCACCGGCGGTGTTTCCTCCAGCAGCACCGCCAGGAGGAAAAAGCTGTAGTAAGATGGGGCTTCCGCTACCGTGCCGCCGAAGGCTTCCAACTGCCGGCGGGCGATGTCCTGCAGCTGTTCATTCCCCGTGAGCCGGGCCAGCCGGATCAAGTTATAGGCGGCGACGGAATTGCCGGAGGGGAGGGCTCCATCATAGAGTTCTTTCGGGCGGGCAAAATGCTGCTCCCCATCCCGGCCGTAGTGGAACAAGCCGCCCCCTTCGTCGTCCCAGAAGAGCCGGAGCATGTCTTCATTGAGTTCTAAAGCGAGAGTTAAGTACTTCTTCCCGCCGGTGGTGAAAAAAAGCTCCAGGAGGGCCCAAATGAGGAAGGCATAATCATCGACAATGCCCAGCTCTTTGGCTTCCCCCTGGCGGTAACGGCCCAGCAGGCGGCCGTCCGGGCGGCGCAAGCGGCGGAGGATGAAATCCGCTGCCCGGGCGGCTTTTTCCGCGTAGAGGGGTTCACCCAATATACGGCCGTTAATAGCTAGACTGGCAATCATGAGCCCGTTCCAGGCGGTCAGGATCTTGTCATCCTTAAAAGGACGAACTCTTTTCTGCCTGGCGTTAAAGAGAGCTTCCCGGGCTTGTTCCAAACCGGCGGCGGTACCTGAGTTAATCAGGTTCGGGATGCTCTTTCCTTCAAAGTTGCCCTGAGGGGTTATATCATAAGCTTGGCAGAACTCCCGGCCTAATTCCGGACCCAAAACTTGTTCTACCTCGACCGGGGTCCACACGTAGAACTTGCCTTCCTCTCCTTCGGAATCTGCATCTTCCGCCGCGTAAAAGCCCCCTTCCGGGTCCGTCATGTCCCGGAAGATATAAGTGAAGATTTCTCTCACAACCCTGGCGTAGAAGGGGTTCTGGGTAGCCTGGTAGGCTTCGCCGTAAGCCCAGGCCAAGAGGGCGTTGTCGTAAAGCATTTTTTCGAAATGGGGTACCAGCCACCGGCCATCGGTGGAATAGCGGCTGAAGCCAAAGCCCAGGTGATCATAAATGCCGCCGCGGTACATACATGTCAGAGTTTTTTCCACCATGGACAGGGCCTGCTCTTCGCCGGTCCATCGCCAGTAGCGCAGCAGGAACAGCAGGTTATGGGGCACGGGGAACTTGGGCGCGGGCCCAAAGCCGCCGTATTCCGGGTCAAAGGATCTTTGCAGGATACGGTAAGCCCGGTCTAGAATGCTCCGGTCCGGTTTGCGGCCGCCCCGGTGCCGGCTCGCTTCACTGATGGCCCGGGCGGCTTCTTCGCTGATCCTTTCCAGTTCATGACGCCGGGTGGACCAAACCCGGCTGATGGTGCGCAGCAGGTCGATAAAGCCAGGCATGCCATGGCGGCTGTTTTTGGGAAAATAAGTGCCCGCGTAAAAGGGTTTCTTGTCCGGGGTCATGAAGATGGACAAGGGCCAGCCCCCATGCCCCGTCATGGCCTGGCAGGCCTGCATGTAGATGGTGTCGATGTCCGGCCTTTCCTCCCGGTCCACTTTGATAGCTACAAAGTGTTCATTGAGCAGTGCCGCGACCTCTTCGTCTTCAAAAGACTCTCTCTCCATCACATGGCACCAGTGACATGTGCTGTAGCCGATGGATAAGAAGATGGGCTTGTCTTCCGTCCTGGCCTTGACAAAAGCCTCTTCGCTCCAAGGATACCAGTCCACCGGGTTATAGGCGTGCTGCAGTAGATAGGGGGATTTTTCATTGATGAGCCGGTTGGCTTGTTTCGGGGTCGAAGTAGGCATGGCAAACCTCCAGTCATGCATTACCTGCAGTTTTAAACATTCCCATTATATCCCCCTGCGGTGATAATAAACATGGTGGAAAGTGGAAGCTCCTAGAAATCAGGCCAGAACTCTTCCGGGATGAGGCCCAGAATCACCGGGGCGTCGGAACCGTTGGGCGGCGTGTACACGAACTGGGAGGGTTGTCCCGGCTCGATCACGCCCACCACCGCCGCCTTCCTGGAACCGTAAAAGCCGTCGGTAGCGGGTGCTTTGTAGGAGTTGCCGTCGAAGCCCATAAAGGCCCCCTTGAAGGTCAAACCGCGGGGATTCAGCAGCACTCCGGTGTGGTTTACGGCGTGGAAAGTGAGGTAATACACGGCACCGTAGTTGCCCTTATGCACCACGGGAGCTCCCGTTAAAGCATCATAGCCCACCAACCAGTTCTCAAATCCTTGCTGGTCCTTTCCTATCTCTATTTTCCTGGGACCCTCCGGGCTTACATAAATCTCCACCCACCGGTCAGGATTGGTGAAAGTACCCCGGGCGTGTACATCCCGCGGCAGCAGGGGCAAGAACTCAAGCCGGGCCAGGGTGTCATCGGGTCCGAGGGCGGCGACGGCGATGCTCAAAGGCCCGTCGCTGTCCAGATCAAACATACCGGTAATGGATTGGCCTGTTTTCCAACCGGTACCCGGGCTTTGATATAACAGGAGTTTTTCTCCCGGCAAGATCACGACCGGCTTGTTTTGCTCCGGTGCCGCCAGGTAATTAAGGGCTACCAACTGGCCCAGGTGCATGACATCGTTGTTGGGGCCGGCCGCGGCGGTCTTTTTCAGGATCAAAGTGACCGGCTCTGGCCCCTGGTTTTCCGCCACCACTAACAGCTTGTCTACCATGTCCGTGCTATTCTTATGGTGAAACATGACCCGGAAAGCACCGGACACCTTATCCCGATACAGGATGCCCGGCGCCGGCACCGCCTCCGGGCTGTTGCTCAAAAGCAAGGTGGGGCCGCCCACCCAAGAACGGTAGTTGGTTTCCGGCGCCAGTTCATTATAGTTGACCAGGGCTACGTTGTCGATGATTTCGCCTGGGAGCGGTCTTTTGAATTTGTAGACCAGTTCTTTCTCCCGCACCCGGTCCGTGACCGTGACATGGGTGCTGGCGGGTTCGCTCCAGTTCCCGTAGGCGTCCTTGACTTGTAGGGTTACTTCATAGGTGCCGGGTTGGAAAAAAGAGCGGGGTTTGCCGGCGGTGGCAATGTCCCCGTCCAGGTGGCGGTAACGCCAGCGCTCTTCCACAATCTCCTCCCAGGGCTCATTGTCGGCCCGGTAGCGAAAGGCAAGGTTCTCCCCCGGATCGATTTCCGGTGCGATGGGTCTGAACTCAACGATCCTGGGTGCCTCGTTGGGTCTAACGATGAGGGTCTTTTCCACCCATTCGCTCCAGGCACCGGCTTTGTTTTTCACCTGCAGGCCGATGATGTATTCCCCGGCGGGGGGTGTAGTGAAAAAGGAAGCCAACGAGCTGGAAGTCAGTTTGGGATCCCGGTTAATGCGCCATCTCCGCTCCGTGATGGGGTATCCGTAGGGATCGTAACTATAATCCTCCGCCCAGATTTTTTGCCCGGCGATAATTTCCGCCTGGGAAAGCTCAAACTGGGCTACCGGGGGCAGGGCCCGGCGCAAGAGAATAGATTTCTCCCGGGCATCGTAATGGACTTCGTATCCGAAAGTTTCCGCCAGGAATCTCAGGGGCACCAGGGTCCGGTCCTTTTCGGTAAAGGGGGGCACCGTTAGAGTGACCGGCCGGCCGTTGACGGAAGCCTGGGGGTGGTCCAGCACCAGTTGGACCATAGTCCCGTCCTTGCTCATGGTAATGGTCCTGGTGGCCTGGTCCCAGTGGACCTGTGCGGTTAAAATGTTTTCCCCCACAAAGCGAAGGGGAAGCATGGTGGTGCCTTGCCAAACCCGGGGCGGGACTTCCAAAGTATGTATTTCACCGGCCACGAGGGCCTCGTTTTGATCGATGAACAGCTTGCTTTCGCCCGGCTCAGCCTGCGCCGGGGCTCCCAAGCAGAAAGCAATTTGCGCCGCCATAACGGTCGTCAGAATGAATTTTTTCAACTAATCTTCCTCCTCGCATCTTCTCCAAATCAATCCATGCCATCTTTAGACTGCATATCCTGTCAAAAGGTTTCATTTATCACCAAATATTACAATAAATCCTGAGCCGGTCAAGTCCTGGTCCCTTTGGTTTGACGCTATTAGGGCTTTGCACCGGCGGCTGCCTGCCCTTTTGCCCGCAAACGTTGCCCGGACAAAGTTTTTGCCGGCGGGACATCTTTTCCAGTGAAACAGGGGAGGTTTTATAGATTTATTAAATAATCTTATTTAACTTTATTTACACAAACATTTGATATTAAAACGTCGTTCTATTATAATAAGGGTAAAAACGTGGAGAAAGGATGAGTTGATATGAGTAAACAAAGGATAGCGGTGCCGGCGGTGCATCCCGGCGGGTTAAATGCCTTAACGTCAGCCCATTTTGGCCACTGTGATGTTTTTGTGCTGGTCGATGTGGAGGAAGGTCAAATAGTCCGGGAGCAAAACCTGTCTAATCCGGGCCATGCCGGGGGCGGTTGTTTAGTGCCGGTGCAAATGCTGGCTGAGCAGGAGGTTGACGTCATCATCTCCGGGGGCATGGGGCATGGGCCGAGAATGGGCTTCCAGCAGGCCGGCATCAAAGTGTTTTTGGGACGGGAAAGTACGGTAAAGCAAGCAGTGGAGGACTACCTACAAGGTAAATTGACGGAGATGTCGGAGCGACACCTGTGCCGCGGCGGTGGGCATTGTTCCTAATTCTGGATAAATATATACTTAAGGATAAGGGGGAAAATATAAGTCTACCTGTAATTTGTCGTTGAAATGGCGGAAAAAGATAAGTTATAATATTTATTGAGAAAAAGAGGATATGTTTATTGTTCTTGTTCTCATATAAGCTTGGTGATATGGACCAGGCGTCTCTACCAGGCAACCGTAACTTGCCCTAGGCTATGAGAGCATACCGAAGTGTGTCTCTCATATCTCCAAGTCTAGGGTTTTTAGATTCTTTGCTGCTGTTGGTGTTCAGCCAAGAAATTTCATGATGAAGGGGGAGGAGTAATATGCATACCGTTGGCAAGAGCGTCCAAAGGGTTGATGCAGTGGCCAAGGTCCGCGGACAAGCCAAGTATGTGGATGATTTAGTCAGTGGGGATGTGCTTGTAGCAAAGGTGTTTCGCTCCACAATTGCCAATGGCTGGGTCAAAAGGATTGACGTTTCCAAGGCAAGGGCCTTACCCGGGGTCGAACTGGTGGTCACCTATGAAGATGTGCCGGAACACTGCTTCCCGACCGCCGGCCACCCCTGGCACCTGGATCCCAGCAAGCGGGACATTGCCGACCGCAATTTGCTGACACGGCGCATCCGTTTTTACGGTGATGAAATTGCCGCCGTGGTTGCCGTCGATGAATTGACGGCGAAAAGGGCACTGGAACTCATTGAGGTCGAGTATGAAGAGTATGAACCCATCATCACCGTGGAAGACGCTTTGAAAGAAGGGGTGGAAGAACTCCACCCAGGGACCGGCAACATCTTGAAGGAAACGGAATGGTCTTGGGGCGATTTGGATGCCGCCTTCAAAAAGGCCGATTATGTGTTTGAAGATGAATTCAAGACCCAGCGGGTCCAGCATTGCCACTTGGAATGCCCGATTTCCTATGCATATCAGGAAAGCGACGGCAGGGTCGTCGTGGTATCCTCTACTCAGATTCCCCATATCATTCGCCGGATTGTGGCGCAAGCCTTAGGGATTCCCTGGGGCAAGGTTAGAGTGATCAAGCCTTATATCGGCGGCGGCTTCGGCAACAAGCAAGACGCTTTGACGGAGCCTCTGAACGCCTTCCTGGCGACCAAGCTTCCCGGCCGGGTAGTCAAACTGGAGTATACCCGGGAAGAAACTTTCTATGCCACCAGAACCCGTCACCCGATTGATTTCAAGATCAGGACCGGCGTCATGAAAGACGGTACGGTGGTGGCAAGAGAATTAGTAGCCGTTTCCGCCATCGGAGGCTATGCCTCCCACGGGCACGACGTAATCGGGAACGCCGGCAACAAGTTCAGGCACCTGTACCAGCATGAAGCCATCAGGTACAAGGCGACCACCGTCTACACCACCACACCGGTCACGGGTGCCATGCGGTCTTATGGAATTGCGCAGGTTAACTTCGCCATGGAATCCCACATGGAAGATGTCGCCCGGGCTTTGAACATGGACCCGATTGAGTTCAAGGAAAAGAACCTGGTGCAAGAAGGTTGGCAAGACCCGCTTTCGGGTAACATTGTCCGGACCAACGGCTTGCGGGAGTGCATCAAGCGGGGTAAAGAGTTAATCCGCTGGGATGAAAAGAAAGCCCTTTACAAGAACCAGACCGGGCCGAAGCGCCGCGGGCTGGGCATGGCTGTGTTCAGCTACAATTCCGGTCGCTACCCCCTGTTTGAAAACAGTGCCGCTAGGATCGTGATGAATCAGGACGGCTCCGTACAGCTGCAAATCGGGGCCACCGAGATCGGGCAAGGTTCTGATACCATCTTTGCCCAAATGGTGGCTGACACCATCGGGCTCCCGGTGGATATGGTTCATATTGTGTCTACTCAGGATACGGATGTTAGTCCTTTCGATACCGGGTCTTACGCGTCCCGGCAAACCTACGTGAGCGGCCGGTCCGTTGTCAAAGCGGCTGGGGAGATCAAGCGGAAAGTGCTGGAGAGAGTCCATATCATGACGGGTATTCCTGCCTCCGCTTTTGATATTGTGGACGGCTGGGTGGTATACGCCAACAATCAGGAACGGGTCATGCCCGTCGAGGATGCGGCCATGCACGCTTACTATGATCCGGAAACTTCCGATCCAATCACCGCCGATGTTACGGATAACTGCAAGTCCAGCAGCTTCCCCTTTGGGTGCACCTTTGTGGAAGTGGAAGTGGATATGCCCTTGGGTAAAGTGGAGATCCTGGAAATCTACAATATCCACGACAGCGGGCAGATCATCAATCCCCAGCTGGCGGAAGGACAGGTGCACGGCGGGGTCAGCATGGGCCTCGGCCAGGCTCTTTCCGAAGAGCTGCTCATTGATCCCAAAACAGGCAGGCCGTTAAACCCCAACTTGCTGGATTACAAACTGGGTACCATTATGGATACGCCCGATATCGGTGTGGAGTTTGTGGAAACCTATGAACCAACCGGACCTTTTGGGGCAAAAGCCATCGGTGAGACACCGGCCATTTCTCCCATGGCGGCCATCAGGAATGCCATTTTGGATGCAACCGGAGTGAAAATCAACGAACTGCCCATGAACCCGCAAAGACTGGTTGAGAAATTCAAAGCAGCAGGGCTGATTTAGGGAGGTGGAACTATGTTTGATACAGGCCGTGTTTTCGAAGCTCATTCCGTGCAAGAAGCGATTGAACTCTTAGTGGCCAATCCGGGTGCTAAGTTGATTTGCGGCGGTACCGACGTGCTCATCCAGGTCCGGGAAGGCAAATTGGCCGGGCGGGACCTGGTCAGTATTCATGGTCTACCGGAATTGACCGGTGTGACCATGGATGAGGAAGGAACCATTGCCATCGGCGCAGCTACCACTTTTACCAAGGTCATTAAGGATCCCCTTGTGAAAGAACACCTGCCCTTCCTGGCTCAAGCCTTGGAAACCGTCGGTGGTCCTCAAGTGCGCAACATGGGTACTATCGGGGGGAATGTTTGCAACGGAGCCACCTCGGCGGACAGCGCTTCTACCTTGTTTGCTTTGAATGCCAAGCTCAGGATTGTCAACAGCCGGGGGACCAGAGTGGTGCCGATCCAGGAGTTTTACCTGGGACCGGGCAAGGTGGCCCTTGAGTATGATGATGTCATGACCCACATCTTAATCAGCCGGGATAATTATGCCGGGTTTGGCGGCCAGTATATCAAGTATGCCATGAGAAAAGCCATGGATATCGCCACTTTAGGCTGCGCCGTCCTCTGTAAAGTTAAGGACAAGAATATCGTGGAAGACGTTCGCCTAGCTTTTGGAGTCGCCGCTCCTACTCCCATCCGGGTACCGGCGGCGGAAGAAGTGGCAAAAGGAAAGCCTTTCAGCGATGAGCTGGTAGAGGAATTTGCCAAGGCCGCGGTGCAGCAAGTCAACCCCAGGACATCCTGGCGGGCCTCGCGGGAGTTCCGGCTGCAGCTGGTGGAAGAGCTGAGCAAGCGAGCTTTCAGACAAGCCTTTAGCAATGCCGGGGGTGAATATTAATGCAGACAAAGGAAATTGCTTTCAAAGTCAACGGTAAAGAGGTAAAGGTAACCGTCGATGTGCGGGAATCCTTGCTGGAAGTACTGCGGAACCGGCTGCACCTTACCGGTACCAAGAAAGGCTGTGAAGTAGGAGAGTGCGGCGCCTGCACGGTGATCATCAACGGGGAAACCGTAGATTCCTGTATTTACTTGGCCATCTGGGCTGACGGCAAGGAAGTGCGCACCATTGAAGGGGAAGAGCGGAACGGCAACCTGTCCCGGATCCAGCAGGCCTTTGTGGAGGAAGGGGCCATCCAGTGCGGCTTCTGCACTCCCGGTTTTGTCATGTCGGCCACGGCATTGGTGGAAAGCGGCGAAAAGCTGACCCGGGAGGAAATCAAGAAGGGGATGACCGGGAACTTGTGCCGCTGCACCGGTTACCAGAACATTGTCCGGGCTGTGGAAAAGGTAATGAATGAAAAGCATAGTTAGATAGATGTTTGGCTGGGCCGGTTGCCCCGTGGTGGGGTACCGGCCTTCTTTGATGGGTCTTTTTGCCGGTTGCAATTTCTTTCTCCATTAAGCAGGATTCTTGTGCGAAAATAGGGAATCTTCTAATAAGTGCAGCTTGTTCTGACATAGTTGACAAGGATTCTCATAAATATTACACTGTGAGTGGTAGCAAATTGATGGTGAGTGGTAGAAACATTTCGATGAATGGTTGATTGCAAGGGGCATGTTTTGGCTAGTTATTTTTTTCATTAAGGAGGAAGAGAGTCATGTCTAAGGTGTTAAAGACCATGGATGGTAACACCGCTGCGGCTCATGTGGCCTATGCCTTTACGGAAGTCGCAGCCATCTACCCTATTACCCCTTCTTCGCCCATGGCCGAACTGGTGGATGAGTGGAGTGCCCACGGGCGCAAGAACATTTTCGGCCAAAGGGTTGAAGTGAAAGAAATGCAGTCAGAAGCCGGTGCCGCCGGGGCAGTGCATGGTTCCCTGGCAGCGGGAGCATTGACCACCACTTTCACTGCTTCACAAGGACTGCTTTTGATGATTCCCAATATGTATAAGATTGCCGGTGAGCTGCTGCCTGGCGTTTTCCATGTATCGGCGCGGGCGTTAGCCGCCCATGCTTTGTCCATTTTTGGTGATCACCAGGATGTGATGGCCTGCCGGCAGACAGGATTTGCCATGCTGTGTTCCGGCAGCGTCCAGGAAGTCATGGATCTGGCCGGCGTCGCCCACGCAGCTGCCATTAAGTCCAGTGTTCCTTTCCTGCACTTCTTCGACGGTTTCCGCACTTCCCACGAAGAGCAAAAGATTGAAGTGCTGGAATATGACCAACTAGCCAAATTAGTCGATCATGAAGCCTTGCAAAGATTCCGCCAGCGGGCCTTAAGACCTGAGCAACCGGTCACCAGGGGCACCGCGCAAAACCCGGATATTTACTTCCAGGGGAGAGAGGCGGCCAATAGATTCTACGATGAAGTTCCCGACATTGTAGCGGATTACATGAAAAAAATCGGGGAGCTGACCGGTAGGGATTACCGCCCCTTCAACTACTACGGCGCCCCGGATGCGGAATACATCATCGTGGCCATGGGTTCCGTTTGCGAAACCATCGAAGAAACCATCGACTATCTCCTGGCCCGTGGCGAAAAAGTCGGTCTCATTAGAGTGCACCTGTATCGCCCGTTTGCTGCTAAATACTTCTTCGATGTGCTGCCGCAGACGGTGAAGCGGATTGCCGTTTTGGATCGCACCAAAGAGCCCGGTTCCCTGGGTGAGCCCTTATATCTCGATGTCCGGGCCCTGTTCTACGGTCAAGAGGATGCCCCGCTGGTCATCGGCGGCCGTTACGGCTTGGGTTCCAAGGACACCAACCCGGCACAAATCCTGGCTGTTTATGAAAACTTGAAGGCAGCAGAGCCCAAAAACGGCTTCACCATCGGTATCGAAGACGATGTGACCAACCTGTCCTTGCAGCCCGTGTTGGGAGTCAACACGGCACCGGAAGGCACCATCTGCTGCAAGTTCTGGGGCCTCGGTTCCGACGGTACGGTGGGCGCCAACAAGAATTCCATCAAGATCATCGGCGACAATACGGACTTGTATGCGCAAGGGTACTTCGCTTATGACTCCAAGAAGTCCGGCGGTGTGACCATTTCCCACCTGCGGTTTGGGAAAAAGCCCATTAAGTCCACCTATCTCATTGACCAGGCCGACTTCATCGCCTGCCACAACCAATCTTACGTCTACAATTACGATGTGCTGGCAGGATTGAAAGAAGGAGGCACTTTCCTCCTGAACTGCACCTGGTCGCCGGAAGAATTGGAAGAGCACCTGCCCGCCGCTATGAAGCGGTACCTGGCCCAGCATAAGATCAATTTCTACATTATTAATGCCGTGAAGATCGCCAGCGAAATCGGCCTAGGCGGGCGCATTAACATGGTTATGCAAGCGGCTTTCTTCAAGCTCACCAACGTGATCCCCATTGACGACGCCGTCAAGTACATGAAGGAGGCCATCCGGGATACCTACGGCAAGAAGGGTGAGCACATCGTTCAGATGAACGAACAGGCCGTCGACCGCGGCATTGACGCTTTAATAAAAGTGGACATTCCCGCTCACTGGGCGGAGGCCCAAGAGGAAGCGGCTGTCACGAAAGAAGTACCTGAGTTTATTTCCCAGGTCCTGATCCCCATGAACCGTCAGGAAGGGGATAAGTTACCTGTCAGTACCTTTGTGGGCAGGGAAGATGGTACTTTCCCGATGGGCACTTCCCGCTACGAAAAGCGCGGTATTGCCATTGAGGTGCCGAAGTGGATACCGGAAAACTGCACCCAGTGCAACCAGTGCTCCTTTGTCTGCCCCCACGCGGCTATTAGGCCGTTCCTGCTGGACCAGGAGGAAGCCCGGAAAGCACCCGGCAGTTTTGTGACGGTGAAAGCTACCGGCAAGCAGCTGGAAGGGTTGTCCTACCGGATCCAGGTGAGCCCGTTAGATTGTACGGGTTGCGGCAACTGCGCCAATATTTGCCCGGCCAAGCAAAAATCCCTGGTCATGGAGCCCCTGGGCACGCAGTTGGATAGGGAACAACCCAACTGGGAATTTGCTATGACGGTGAAAGTCAAGGATAACCTCCTCAGCCTCACTACCATCAGAGGCAGCCAGTTTGCCCAGCCTTACCTGGAGTTCTCCGGGGCTTGCGCCGGCTGCGGCGAGACACCGTATATCAAGCTCATTACCCAGCTGTTCGGCGACCGGATGATGATTGCCAACGCTACCGGCTGTTCCTCCATTTGGGGCGCGTCCGCACCGTCAACGCCGTACTGCACCAATGCCGAGGGCAAAGGGCCGTCTTGGGCCAACTCCCTCTTTGAAGATAACGCGGAATTCGGTTACGGCATGGCCACGGCTGTAAAGCAGATGAGAGAGCGCCTGGCTGAGCTGATGCAGCAGGCGATGGACAGCGACATTCCGGCTGAATTGAAGGAAGCCTTCTCCGCTTGGTTAGCCGGCTATAAAGATGCGGGAGCGTCCAAAGCCGCGGCTAAAGCCATCGTGCCGCTGCTGGAGAAATACGCGACCGGGAATCCGGTACTGGAAGAAATCCTGGCGAAGAAAGATTACCTGGTGAAGAAATCCGTCTGGATCGTCGGCGGCGACGGTTGGGCCTACGATATCGGTTTCGGCGGATTGGATCACGTGCTGGCTTCCGGTGAAGACGTGAATGTGCTGGTCTTCGACACCGAAGTGTACTCCAATACCGGCGGTCAGGCTTCCAAAGCTTCCCCGACGGCGGCAGTGGCTAAGTTTGCCGCTTCCGGTAAGCGGGTGAAGAAGAAAGACCTGGGCATGATCGCCATGAGCTACGGTTATGTCTACGTGGCCCAGGTAGCCATGGGCGCCAACAAGAACCAGCTGCTCAAGGCCATCACCGAAGCTGAAGCTTATGACGGACCGTCCTTAATCATCGCCTATGCGCCCTGCATTAACCACGGTATTTACGCCGGCATGGGCAAGTCCCAAGAACAAATGGCCAAAGCCGTCGAAGCAGGCTACTGGCACCTGTACCGTTACAACCCCGAGCTGAAGCAGCAAGGAAAGAATCCCTTCAGCTTGGATTCCAAGGAACCTACCGCATCCTTCCGGGACTTCCTGTTAAGCGAAGTGCGCTATGCCTCCCTGCGGAGAACGTTCCCGGATGTGGCGGAAGAGCTCTTCGCCAAGGCGGAAGAAGATGCCAAGGAGCGCTACCAGACTTATCTCCGCTTGGCTCAAGGATAATAACCCCGAACTCAAAGCCCGTCCCCGCGACGGGCTTTGAGTTTTTTAGTTTGTTGACCACTCAGCGTCTTGGCGTTCGGTGTTAGTCGATGGCTGCAGGGAGCCC
>DULZ01000053.1 GCA_012840125.1 Clostridia bacterium
GGCGCCCCGTCCCGGCAGCGGTACCCGGGCCGGGCCTGCCTGCCCCCTCTTCTCTCCTGCCGCGCCAGTTTCCCTTTGACGGCAGCTGCCAAATCCATGACCGCACCGGTGGGACAGAAGAAACGGCACCAGAGCCGGTTGAAAAACAGAGACAGGAAGAGCACCAGCCCCATCAGCAGCCACTGTCCCCCCTGGGCACGGCCGCTGAAGAAAGCGGTAAAGGGTTCATAGCCGGCGACGCTGGGATTCACGCAAAGAAAGGCCACCACCAATGCCAGCCAGGTCAGGATCAAGCGAAGGCGCCTGGCGTTGGCCAGGTAGCGGCGGGGCACCTGGTACCGCCAGAGACACAAAGCTTTGTGAATGCCTTCCTGCACCGCCCCAAAGGGGCAAAGCCAGGCGCAATAAAAATTCCTGCCGCTTACCAGGATCAACAGCAAGGTGCCCACCACCAGCAAATACCAAAAGGGCCATTCGGCAAAGGAAGGCACATTCCCGCTCATGAGGGAAGCAATATTGCCTAAATTGATGGAGGCCCCCAGCTTAAACCCCAGGTAAAACACGGAAAAAGCCATGACCGGGCCCCTAAGCTTGGTTAAATTAAATCTCACGCCGCCCAAAACCACAGCGAATAAAGCCAGCAGCAGGAACTCCTGGGCGCCCCACTCCACCGGTTCCCGCTCCACCGGGTCCAACCCGAACTCTGCCATACCTACTTGTCGCACTGCTTTCCGCACGGCGGCGGCGATTCCTTTGGCCGAAACGGTGGCCCCGCTCACCCCATCCAAATCCCGGCCCGGCAGCAAGGGATCGGCAAAGGATTTCCCCCGGAAGCCGGCCAGGAAATCCTGTTCCATGACCATCTCCAGGTACAGGGGCGTTTCCCGGTGCCGGATAATCTCCGTCCCGATCACGGTTCCCGCCGCATCAATCCCCACCAGTACCGCCAGCGGACCGCCGTAACCGGAAGCTTCCGCCAGCACCGCGTAGCCCACCAGCTCTTGCCGCCCGTCATAGACGCGATAAGCGGGATATTTGCCGCCGGCGGTTTGGTAGGAGGTAGCAGCCGGAAACATGCCTTGCAGCATATCCAGCGTGTTTTGCCGGCTGCCCATCCCCTGGTAGACCATTGTTGCCAGCAAAAGGCCAATAGCGGCCCAGGTGAACAACCTGGTTCTCCTGCTTTCCATGGACGAGAATCTCCTGGATAAATGCCCTTAGTAATCTTGGTAGGACCGGTAGACTTTAGCCACATCGTGCCCTAATAGATGCTTCCAAACATCCGACAGCAGTTCCGCCTCCGTCGGTTCATGACGGCACCAATAACATAAATCTTCCTGGCCGGGTAACATGTACTGGCCGCAGCGCCGGCACTGCACCACAGCTTTTTCGAGAATAACCTGCGCGGCAAAGGGTGAAGCATTGGGCCGGCGGTCCCTGGTAATGGCCTTGGTAGGACAGAAGAGGGAGCAGATGCGGCAGTCTAAACAATGACCGGGAGTAAAAACGTGCCTGGCTTTGCCTGCCTCGTACCTGATTTGCAGGGCCTGGGTAGGGCAATTAGCGCTGCATAATCCACAATTCATACAGTTGTCATCCTTCACGATGGAAGGCCAGTAGGCCGGAGTCCCGCCTTCCCGGAACCGGGAGTTATAGCTCTGTTCTAACCTTTGCTGCCAGCTGGGCAAGCAGTTCCCCATCCCGGCCTTGGGGGCACGCCGGTGCTGGCAGGGAACACTTTTTTCCCACACCTGCTGGGCCACTTCTTTACCCTGCTTAAACAAGAACAAGAATAAATCTCTCCGGGAAGTTACTTGCAAACCGGCGGCGGCTGCCTTCAGTTTTTTTCTTTTTTGGACGGTTTCCGCCTGGTAAATATAAGAGAATTCACAAGTATGACCGCAAGCGGCAATCCACTCCATGGCCGTCTCGACGGCCAGCTTCATGCGCGGCAGGGATTTTCTCATGGGGCACTGGTGGCACTTCTCCAGCCGCAGCTCCACCGCTGTCAGCAAACCGATCTCATACCAGCCCCCTTTGGAAATGCTGCTCAAGCAGGTGGGAACCTGCACCGCACCTGTCGCCCGGTCCCCTTCCCTGCGGAAGGGAGTATCGTTGTACCCGCAGAAGAACTGGGTTACCCTCGCCGACTGCTTTTTGATCTCTTCGATAATGGTCTCTTCATGCCACTGGTCACTGCGAAAAACTTCCGTAGGGCAATCGGCAAAGCACAGACCGCAACCAAGACATCGTTCCTGATCCATGCCTATCCGGTGCTCTTCTACTTTGAGGGCATCGCCCGGGCAGTGGGAAACGCAGTGATTACAGCCCACGTCATGATGCAGGTAGTTCAAACACCGGGTCTCGTCCAGCTTGATAAACAGGCCGCCGGTAAACAGCACGGGGTGTCACCTCCCTTAAAAGTTAGGACACTCACAGCATTTGGCTTAAACCGCTTTTCGCTACTTTGCCTACTCCTTGATAAAACGGTACTTGAGCGTGAGTTTCCAGCAAGTCAAAAAAGGCGGGGCACCAATTGCCTAAATGCCGGTCTACAAAGGCCTTGATATGCTCTTCCAGCTGGGCCGCCTGCTCTTCATTTCCCTCTTGTAATGCTTGTCCTTTGTTCCTGTACAGGTACATCATGAACTCCAGTTCAGCCACTAAATGATCCGCCGGCTCCCGGGACTTGTTGATTAATCCCGCCTCCCGGTAACACCGCTCCACGTCCGCCGTGACCGGGTTGAGGAAAACATCCTTTAACTCGACCCCGCCCTTTTGCTTGCTGAGAAAAACGGATTCGTAAATATCAATCACCGGCTGTTCCGGGTGGTTAAACAGTCTCGTGTACTCCCGGCGCAGGGCGGTTAACAAGATATTAGCATCACCCGCTTTTTCTCTTAATGGCTCGAAAGCAGCTTTTACTGCCTGCAGGTCTTGTTCCCGGCAAGCAAGTTCTGCCAGGATATTTAACCCGTCCGCCAGGTAGCTGCCGTCCAGGATAGCCCTGACCAGTTCCCCACTGGGCCACTGCAAAGAAACGGAGAGCAGTTGATAGAAATCCGAGGCGGCAAAAGCTGCCAGCGCCGCTTGGTCTAACCCTTTTGGTTGTTTTTCCGCCAATCCGTTAACCTCCCATACCGTAATGTACTCTTCTGCCAGAAAGGGCCTAACAACAGGTGAAATACTTTCCTTTCACCTGTTGTTAGGAAACCCTGTTGCTATCCCACCAAATTCAACTTCCGCAATCCCAAGGCGAAGAGCAGGCATCCCAGGGAGACAATCCCGAGGGATAAGCCGATTTCTACCAGGGACGGGATGTAGGGACCGGTGATTTGGTCCATCAAGGCTAAACCGGGATAGGAAAGCACCGGGTTAAACAGCTCCGCCTGCAGGAGATTGGCCTTCACCAGGCAGATGCCCACAAAGGCCACCAGGGCACCGGTGACAAGCCCGGTCCTGTTCTCCTTGGCCCCTTGACTGCCCAGGATGGCCATGGCCCCAATCAGAACAATGATCTCCAGCCAGAAGGCCGGGGCTCCTTTCCCGGCAACCAGCCATTTCATGGCCTCATACTCAGGCCCGGCCCCGGGGTACAGGCCGGTGAAAACCTCGCCTGCCACGATGATCAATTCAACCAGCAGCAGGGCCGCCGCCAGCTTGCCCATCCGCCCCAGCAAGGCTGCCGGCATGTTCAAGAAACCCCTCTTTTGCAGGATGGCGGCTAGAATCACCAGCACCGCCAGGGCGGCGATCAAAGCTGCCACCAGAAATGAGACGGGTTGTACCGGGTTATGCCACAACGGCCTGGCCGGCTGGAAGCCAAAGACAAAGGAAGTAGCCGTAACCAGGATACCTGCCACGAAAGCCAGCACCGCGATCGCTTTGATCTCCTGCTCTGGCTTTTTACCTTCCCTGACCAGGATTAACTGCCTGGTAAAGATGACTGACACCACCATGTAGAACAGCAGGATGACGGAATCCCAAAACATGGGCGAGGCAAAATTGCCGCTGGTGATGAAAAACCAGATCCTTTCCGGATTGCCGATATCCACAATGATGAACAAGGATGCGGCCACAATGCTGGCTACAGCCGCAAGATAGGCGGCAATCCTGGTAAAAGGCTTGAATTCCCCTAGGTTGAACAAGTACGGCAGGGATCCGAAAAACAAGCTGCCCGCCGCCACCCCGGTGAAAACCATGAAACCGACGATGTACAGGCCCCACATGTTTTTATCATTCAAGTTGGTCAACTGCAGCCCCCGGCTCAACTGCAAGCCCCAGCACACTAATCCTAACAGGGCTACCAAAGCGAAGAGCACCAGCCAGGCATTTGCCGGCTTGGGCTGCCCCGGAGCAGTTTGAGTGATCCTTTCAGCTTCCATCATCGCCATACCTCCTTAGACCAAGTAAAAGATGGCAGGCTTAGTGCCTTTATCCTGCAACAACTTGAAATGGTTGCGACCTTGAAGTGCTTTATTCACATCGCTGTTAGGATCATCCAGGTCGCCGAAAAACCGCGCGCGATTCGGGCAAACATCGATGCAGGCCGGTTTTTCTCCCCGGGCCAGGCGGTGGATGCAGAAGGTACACTTGCTCACCGTGTTGAACTGGTGCGGCGTCACACCGGATCCTCCCATGGCCACCTCAATGGCATACTCCGGTTCTTTCCAGTTAAACTGGCGTACACCGCTGTAAGGGCAAGCCACCATGCAATAACGGCAGCCCACGCATTTATCGTAATCCTGGACCACAATGCCGTCCTCTTCCCGCTTGTAAGTGGCCCCTACCGGGCAGGCTTTGACGCAGGCCGGGTTTTCACAATGCTGGCAGTTCACCGGCAGGAACTGCATGCTGAGATTAGGAAATCTCCCCCTGGGCGTATCCATGGTTTCCCCACCGACGGTCAGCACCCGGTTCCACCAGATTTCATTGGGCAAATTATTCTCCACTTTACAGGCGACACAACATGCTTGGCAGCCTGTACAAAGGTCTATATCTATCGCCATGGCGTACCGCATCAGTTATACCCCCTATCTCTTCCGGACATCCACCAGGCAATCAAAGTATGCAAAATTGACTGCCATGGGGTCCGAAGTAGTGTTAGTCAGCTCTTGGAAACACCCTTCGATAAACTGCTCCCGCTGCCAACCTTTCGGAATGACAATAACACCTTTGGGGATGGCATCGTTAACTTCCGCCTTGAGCACCGCCCGGCCCCGGTCATTGAACACTTCCACGATATCCCCGGTTTTAATCCCCCTGGCCTCGGCATCGGCACGGCTGATCTTGGCCAGGGGCTCCGGGTCCAGCTCTTTCAGCATGGGGGTGTTAAACCATTGGGTATGGGAACGGAACCGGGAGTGTTCCTGGATGAACACCAGGGGATATTTCTGGTACAAGGGATGGTCTTTCCATGCTTCCGCCGGGGGTTTGAAATACGGCAGCCTTTCTTTTTCCACCACTCCGGTGAGATCCTGCCCGTAGTTGACTCTCGGCTGGGGATTTTCACAGTAAAGCTGTGCTCTACCCGTCGGCGTCAAGAAATACAGCTCCCCGCGGATATAGGGTTTTTCCGCACTGCCCTCCCCGCGGATGACTTTTTCTTTTTTCAGGCGGTCGTAGGTAATATTCATCTGCCGCAGCACATCGGCATCCAGCAGCATCTCGATCCAGTCTTCATCGGTGTAATGCTCGGGGAAAAACTCCGCCAAGCCCATCTCCCGCCCGATCATGGCCATAATCTCCGCGTCGGGCTTGCTTTCGTAAAGGGGCTCGATGGCTTTCTCCTGGATGAGAATATAGGGATTGTTGTAGGACACCCTTAGGTCGTTTACTTCAAACCAGAAAGCCGCCGGCAGGACGATATCGGCGTACCGGGCCGTATCGGTAAACTCCGTATCGATGACCACGAAAAACTCAATATTGGGCAGGATGTCCGTAAACCAGACGTTCTGCTGGGCCCAGTTGCTCATGGAGTTGGAGCACATGGTCAAGATGGCTTTGACCGGGAAAGGCTGGCCCATAAACTCTTGCTCCTTCACCACTTGGTGGAAGTAGAGCTGGGGCAGATCGCCAAAAGCCATCTGGCCGTTGGTCACGTAGACATTGGCGTAGTTAATGGGGATATACTGCACGTACAAGCCGGTAAAACCCGCTCCGGGCTTGGCGATCTGGCCGGTAACGCAAGCCATGATAAAGGCGGCGAAGGACCAGAGGTGCCCGTTTTGGTAATGGTCGATGCCGTAGTTGGTGTAAATGGTGGTGGGCCCGTCCACGTAGGTCCTGGCCAGGTACTCTATTTTTTCCACCGGTATTTTGGTTAGTTCACTGGCTTTTTCCAAGGTGTACTGGGCCACGTGTTTCTTGAGGAGAGTAAAGACCGTGTCCACTTCCACGCCGTTCACCCGGAAAGTCCCCTCAATGGCTACATCCGCAGGCCCCTGCTTCAGGAGCACCGGCTGCCCGGCCGCGCTGTCCCAAACATAATAATCGTCTTCTTCCGCCGGGATCCCCGGTTCAAAATCGCTCCGGCGCAGGACCTTGCCGTTGTCCCGCCGCACCAGGAAAGGAGCAGTCGTTCTCATCTTCACAAATTCCAGATCAATTAACCCGTTGCTGACGATATAATTGAGCATAGCCAGTACCAGCATCAAATCCGTGCCGGGCACGATGGGAATGAATTCATCGGACTTGTTGGCCGTGGCGGAATAAATGGGGTCGATGGTGATCACTTTCGCACCTTTTTTCTGGGCTTTTCTCAAGATCCGCCAGTTTTGCGGCTGGGAATTAACCGGGTTGGAACCCCAAACAATGATATTCTTGGCATCCAGCATGGTCCGGGGCTCATTACCCCACAGCCAAACGCCGCCGCCGATGACCCGGTCGGAACCGTAACCGGTGGCCTGGTCATAACACACATTCAACTTGGTGCAGCCGATGGAATTGGCCAACCTGTTTACCACACCTTGGATCCCATGAACTAGGCCGTAATTACCGGAACCCGTATCCAGCACCAGGGACCTGGGCCCGTACTTGGCCTGTATCTCCTTAAACTTTCTTGCGATTTCCGTGATGGCTTCATCCCAGGAGATTCTCTCCCATTTGTTTTCTCCCCGCTCCCCCACCCGGCGCATGGGATACTTGATCCGGGTAGGGCTGTATGTTCTTTGGACCAGTGATAATCCTTTCAGGCAATCTCCGGTATAAATTTCATCCAGGTAAGGCGCCGGCGTTGTCTTGACCAGCTTGCCGTCCCTCACATGGGCATACAGCCGGCAGCACTGGAAGCAGTTGGAGCGGCATACGCTGGAGAAAAGCTGTTCTTCGCTTTCCTTGACCGGATTGTCATTAAGGGCCAGCATTTTCATGCTGCTTTCCCAGGGCTCCGCGGAGGCGATCACCCCGGCGGCAATGGTAGCCGTGGCTGAGGCTTTCACAAAGGTCCTGCGGGACATTTTGAAACGATCTTTGTTCTCCTCGTTGTTGGCCATTTCCCGTACCTCCTCCTTCAAGCAAGACTTTTTCACCGGCCGGTCTAGACGAGTCAGAATGCACTTGAGCTCACTATGATCATATTAGTTGGCCCCGTCCCTTTGCCATAACATTCGATATTACTTTGAGCATCAAAAGATATGCCTGCTTGTATCATTTGATACAAATTAGCGCAAAGCTACGTTATATAATAAACACACATGTACTTTTCGGCACAATTTCGGGTCCGGGGCATGCCCAGCAGTTTTTTCCTCCGCCAGCCCATAGCCAATCCAACCGCGTAGTGATAACATGGAATCAGCTAAAGCCCCGTGGGATGACCGGGCACAGAGGTGAGTTTAGTGAAAAACTGCCACAACCAGAACCCCTTTTGCCGTTCACTGGATGCCGGCACCAGGGAACAGCTCTGCGAGCATGCCACCATTGTCAGCCAGGAACCAAAGCAAGTGCAGTTGAACCATGGTGCCCAGCAATTGGAGATCGTGGCGAAAGGCGTCCTAGTTACCTTCACCATCCTGGAAGACGGGTCCCAGAAATCCATTGAACTGGTACGGGAAGGGGATATTTTGGGCACTCATTTGCTGTCCAAAAACATTGATTATCCAGACTATTACACCATGGCCCTCACCACGGTGCAAAAGTGTATTTTCCCGCTGAAAGTCATTAGACAATTGTTTGACGACAATAAGCAGTTTGCCCAGGTGCTGCTGCAGAACATTTCCAAGCGCCATGCCAAGAACAGCATTTTTTGGATGACCATGTATGCCAAGAGCAGTGAGGAAAAAGTGAGATATATTTATGAACTGCTGCAGCATGAGCAGGTGGACATGACCCGCATCACCCAGGAGGACCTGGCCCTCCTGGCCGGGGTGAGCCGCATCTCTGTAGCCCGGGCCATGAAAATCATTGGCAAACAGGCATAAGAAAAGCTGGGACTTCACCCAGCTTATTCTATGATCGATATTTCGTCTCCCGGCTTTACCCAGCCCGGGGTAATGACCTTGGCGAAAATCCCTTCCCGGGGCATGACGCAGTCGCCGGTGGTCCGCTTGATGGCACAGCCGGTATGGCATTCCTTCCCGATCTGGGTCACTTCCATCACCGTCTCACCAATCGCCAGCCTGGTGCCGATGGGCAAGTCGTAAAGAATAATTCCTTCCGTGGTGATATTCTCGGCGAAACTCCCGAACGCTAGACCGGTAAGACCCATCGCCTTCACTTTTTCATAACTCTCAATGCCTAGCAGGCTCACCTGCCGGTGCCAGTCCCCGGCATGGGCATCTCCTTGGAGGCCGTGATCCACGGCAAAATAACCTTTTTCCACCTGCTTTTTCGGTACTCCCTTTTTCTCGCTGATATTGACGGCAAGTACTTTGCCCAATTTATTCTCCCCCTTTGGCTGGTTTAAAACCGTACTTGGCAAAAATCTCTCCCGCTTTTGGACCGTTCAAATATGCAAGGAAAGCTTGGGCCCCTTCCGGGTTGGGCGCCGCTTTGACAATGGCCGCCGGGTAAACCACCGGCTCATAGAGCTCCGCCGGCAGAACTTCCACTATTCTCACCTTAGCTGAACCCACCGCATCGGACAGGTACACAAAACCGGCATCCGCATTGCCTGTTTCCACATAGGTAAGGATCTGCTTCACGTCTTTAGCCGAGACCATCTTATCCTGGAGGGCGTCCCAGAGCCGGAGGTTTTGCAATGCTTCCTTGGCATACTGCCCGGCCGGGACCGTTTCCGGCACTCCTACCGCCACGGTGGCAACAACCTCCTTGGTTAAATCCGCCACCCCGGTGACGGTGTCATTGTCCTTGCCGGTAATGAGGGCCAGTTCGTTCCGCAGCAGGTCCTGCCTGGTATCCGGTAAGATCAATCCTTGCCGTTCCAGTTCATCCATCTGCTTTTGGGCTGCGGAGAGAAAAAGATCCACGGGCGCGCCTTGCTCAATCTGCCGCTGCAAGGTGCCGGAGGAACCAAAGTTGAAGATGAGCCTCACCCCCGGGTTTTCCTGCCGGTAAACCTGCTCGATTTCCTGCAGGGCTTCCTGCAGGCTGGCGGCGGCGGACACCAGCAATTCCCTCTCTTGCGAATTACTTTCCGGCACCGCCTGCTGGGGCGACTTGCCGCAACCGGCAGCCACCACCGGCAGGAATGCGAACAGTAAAACCGCTAACCACAGGCCGGCTGATTTCCGTGTCTTTATCTCCATGCTGTATCTCCCTTTTCCCAGGTTCCTGGATCTTTACAAGCATTACCGGCTAGGCCCGCAAGACTTCATGGGTGCCAAGAAACTTGGCAACGATTAAGTCCGCCACTCGGGGGTAATCCTCGAAGGAAAAGACAGGCGCCGGCGCCGTCAGATCCGGGATGTCGGTCACCACCGCCACCAGGTATTCCGGGGGAGAAATGATCTCCCGGCCCTTTTCCGCCCGGACGATCTCGATTCTCGGCTTCATGGCCATTTTATACCCCTCCACCAGGATCAAGTCCACATCCTGCATCAGCCCGGCCACTTCGTCTAAATCCTTTTTCGTTTTGGTCTCCTGTATGAAAGCAAACTTACGGGGCCCCACAATCGCCGTGGCTACGGCTCCGGCCTGGGTAAAGCGCCAGCTGTCTTTGCCCGGTTTATCGATCTCGAAACCGTGGGCATCGCTTTTCACCGCCCCCACTTTATAGCCCCGCCGCACCAATTCGGCAATTAGTTTTTCCATGAAGGTGGTCTTACCCGTCCCGGAACGGGCAGACACAATTGAGACTAGCGGTACCTGTTTCATCCATCTGCCTCCAATTGTAGCGTCATTGCATCAGGAAAAGATATTCCGGCCTTAACTGGACCAACCAGGGAAAAGGCCTGGTCTTGATCCGGTCGTATTCTTCCCTGGTGAGGGATAATTGCAACGGCTGGCAACCCGGGGCTTCC
Organism: Clostridia bacterium; assembly: GCA_012840125.1. Classification (NCBI taxonomy): domain Bacteria; kingdom Bacillati; phylum Bacillota; class Clostridia; species Clostridia bacterium. The sequence continues at coordinate 10,419 of DULZ01000053.1, forward strand.
GCCCCCCTTTCCTTAAACCGCAGGAAAAGGCTCACATTGAAGGGAGTCTCCATCACCCGTTCCACCCAGCAAGGAAAGGTGTTGGGCAGGTGCGGGTCATCCACCAGCCGCAGGTGGTGTTCCCTGATGCCGATGTGACCGTATGCCCCTCCTGCCCCATCCCCCGCCGGCCGGACTTCCACTTCCAAACCCCAGTCCAGGGCGGCGACGCGCCGGGCAGCTATGGGTTTAGCCCTGGATATGTTTTTGCAGCCGGTGAGCCTGGCTCCCTCCACCGTGGGAGGATGATTAAAGACCGCATCGCGGGAGCCATAGGCCACCATTCGTCCCTGGTGGATGATCATGATCCGGTCACTGACCCGGTAGCACTCCCGCAAGTTATGGGTCACAAACACCACCGGCCCCGGGAATTGCCGCAAGGTGGCCGCCAGTTCTTCCTCCAGGCGCTGCCGGATATGATTATCCAGGGCGGAAAAGGGCTCATCCAACAAAAGGCAATCCGGCTCCGTCACCAGGGTTCTGGCCAAGGCGGTCCTTTGCTGTTCCCCACCGGAAATCTGGTGGGGATAGGAATGGGCCAGTTCACCAATCCCCAGCCTGGCCATGATCTCTTCCACCCGCTTTTCCCGCTCTTTTTTCGGCAGGCGGCGCAAACCGAAAGCAATATTATCTTTCACCGTCAAATTGGGAAAAAGGGCGTAGTTTTGAAACAACAACCCGACCCGCCTTTGTTGAATGGGAACATTGATTCCCTGCTGGGAATCGAACAGGGTTTTCCCGTTTAAGACAATGGTGCCTTCATCGGGGGTGACCAGCCCGGCAATGCATTTTAACGTCATGCTTTTACCGGCGCCGGAAGCCCCCAAGACCCCCAGGGTCTCCCGGTCGATCTCAAACTCCTGTTTTAAAGTGAAATCTTTTAGTTTCTTGGTGATCTTCACCCTTAACTGCATCGGCAACACCTATCGCCATGGTTTCAGTCAACCTTAAAACGATACTGCTTCCTGGTCCAGTAATTCATCCCCAGGATGGCGCTAATGGAAATAACCAGCACAATGGCGACCCAGAAATAGGCCGCCTCCATGCGGCCGCTCTCCACCGCCAGGAAAATGGCCAGGGGAATCGTTTGGGTTTTGCCCGGGATATTACCCGCTAACATGATAGTGGCGCCGAATTCCCCCAAAGCCCTGGCAAAAGAAAGGATGATACCGGCACCGATACTGGGCAGGGAAACCGGCAGCACCACCCGGAAGAAAGTATACCAGTCGGGCACGCCCAGCACCCTGGCGGCATCGATGATCTCCGGCTGGATCTGCTCGAAGGCGGCCCGGGTGGTCCGGTACATGAGGGGCAGCGCCACTACCGTGGCCGTAATCACCGTGGCCGGCCAGGAAAACACAATCGTCATTCCCAATTGGTGCAAGAACCGGCCGATGACCCCGTTTTTCCCGAAGATCAGGAGCAAAATGAAGCCCAGCACCGTGGGCGGAAGCACCATGGGCAGGATCACGAGCAGGTCAATCAATGCTTTGCATCGCTCAAGGGCCTTACTGCCTGCCCGGCTGAAGACCATCCAGCTAGCCAGCGCCACACCCACCAGGATCGTAATCAAAGTGGCGGTGGTAGCTGTTCTCAAAGATATCCATAACGGGGATAAATCAAGCTCCATATAGCCCTCCCTGCAACGGTCTACGACCTGTGCCGGTGAAATTGCCCGGCACACTCTCCCGTCACCCCTTGGAGTATTTCCACCCCATGGGCTAAGGCCGGCAGGATTACGGCCAGGCACTCTTTCACCGCTTTCGGGCTGCCGGGAAGATTGACAATGACGGTCTTGCCCCTGATGCCGGCGGCAGCCCTGGACAGCATGGCCATGGGCGTGATTTTCAAGCTTTCCCAGCGCATGGCTTCCGCAATACCCGGCGCCTGCCGCTCGATGACGGCCAGGGTGGCTTCCGGGGTCACATCTCTCGGGGAAAACCCGGTGCCGCCGGTGGTAAAAATCACATCCACGCCTAATTCATCGGCATATTCAATGAGTTTGGCCTCGATCACTTTTTGTTCATCGGGAATGATGGTTGTGGCTGTCACCTGCCAGCCCTTTTCCTCCACCAATGCTTTAATGGCCGGGCCGGCTTTATCTTCCCGCTGCCCCTGGGATCCCTTGTCGCTGACGGTGATAATCCCAACCGTAATCATCTGTTCACACTCCTTAATAACCTCTATTCCTGCCGGGCAGGCAGCGCCCGGCGCACGTAATCGCCGCTCTTGCCCCCGGATTTTTTCACCAGGTAAATATCACCGATGATCATGTCTTTTTCCACGGCCTTGCACATGTCATAAATGGTCAGGGCCGCCACGGATACCGCCGTCAAAGCCTCCATCTCCACCCCGGTCTGGCCGGAGTTCTTCACGGTGGCTTCAATTTCGATTTTGCTTTCCTCTTCGTTGATATGGAAAGAAATATCCACGGCGGAAAGCATTAGAGGATGACACATGGGGATGATATCCGGGGTTCGCTTGGCACCCATAATCCCAGCTACCTGGGCCACGGCCAATACGTCCCCTTTGGCCATCTTTCCCTCTTTCACCAGGGCCAGGGTGGCAGGTTTCATCCGCACTTCCCCCCGGGCCACCGCCACCCGGGCCGTGACCTCTTTGCCGCTGACATCCACCATCCTGGCTCGGCCTTCCTCGTTGAAATGAGTGAATTCCGCCATCTCCATCACCCGCCGATTTCATTCATATTTCTATGGGTCAAGCTCCCGTTGGTAGCGCTGAGATAATGCCGGTGCGGTTTCCCCCTAATCCCTTCCGCCAGCAAACCCGGCAGTTCCTCAGGAGGGACGTTCTTGAGGTTGATTTCCTGGCTGGAATGAAGGCAGGACTTCAGTTTCCCGTCCGGGGTCACCCGCAGCCGGTTGCAGTATTGACAAAAATGATTGCTCAAGGGGCTGATCAAACCCACCTGCCCTTTCCCATGGGGAAGTTGATACAGCCTGGCCACCGTCCCGTGGCCTTTCACCGCCAGCGGGATCAATTGCGGCACACGCCGCAGTACCTCTTCCGTGGGCAGGAAAGCGCTCCGCTCCCAATGGCCGGCTTCTCCTAAGGGCATCAGTTCGATAAACCTGACCTGGATCTCTTCCCGGAGGGTCAGGTTGACAAAGTCCTCGATCTCGTCATCATTGAGCCCCCCGACCAGCACCACATTGACCTTAATCGGTGTCAGCCCCACCGCCCGGGCGGCTTCCATACCTGCCAGGACATCCGCCAGATGGCCGCGCCGGGTGATGCGGTGGTATTTGTCCGGATCCAGAGTATCCAGACTGATATTGACCCGCTTTAAACCCGCTTCTTTTAACGGGGCTGCACAGTCTTTGAGCAAGATCCCGTTGGTGGTCATGCTCAAATCCTCAATCCCGTCAATCCGGGCCAGGCGGTCCACCAGCTCCACAATACCTTTCCGGACCAGTGGTTCGCCGCCGGTAATCCGGACCTTATCCACGCCCATTTGGGCGGCGGCCCGGACGATGTTTTCTATTTCTTCAAAAGTGAGCAGCTCACGGCGCTCCTTTTTCGTCACGCCGCCGGCAGGCATGCAGTAAATGCAGCGTAAATTGCACAGGTCGGTGACGGAAACCCGCAGATAATTAATCTTTCGGCCGTATTGGTCTAACATGGTTTTCACCTGCCAAAGTAGCAAATTGGATAGCGGCAAACCTCACAGTTCCGGCACAGACCACCTTCGCCGAGTTTGATCACATCTTCCCTGGTTATCCTGTCCCCGGCAAAAACCCGCGGGAGGAAAACGTCCAGGACCGTGGTTTTGTGATAAATGGCGGCTCCCGGCACTCCCATGAAAGCTGTCTTGCCTTTGTAGGCCAGCATAAACATGTTGCCCGGCTGGGCCGGCGTCCCGTAAGTGACCACTTCCGCACCGCTTCGCTTAATGGCCCCGGGTGTCAAGTCATCCGGGTCCACGGACATGCCGCCGGTCATGATAATTAAATCCGCGTCCCGGCTTAAGTAGGAATTCACGGCTTGATCCAGCATCTCTACGTCATCGGGACAATAGATCCGGCCTAAGAGCTCCGTTTCGTAGCCCGCCAGCTTTTCCTGCAGCACGGGCCAGAACTTATCCTGGATCCGGCCCTTGTAGACCTCGTTGCCGGTAATGATGATCCCCACTTTCAACTTCCGGTAAGGCTTGACATGAAACACCGGACCTTGACTGCGGCACAGCTCTTCCACCCGCTCGATCTTTTCTTCTTTGATCATCAGGGGAATCACGCGCCCCGCTGCCACCCGTTCACCCGCTTGCACCGGGAAATGATTGGGCAAGCAAGGCACGGTCACCTCCTCGATGGAATTGATCTGAAGGAGCAGCGGGCTGTTGACCTTGAAGAGCCCTTTCAGGGTGGATTTAATCGTCGTTTTTCCTTCCCTGGGACCTTCATATGTGAGATTTTCCCCCATCACCGCCCGGGCAATCCGCACCGCCGCGTCATCTTCATGGATTTCGCCGGCCCCTTCTTCCATGACATACACATGTTCTTTACCCAAATTCAGCAGCTCCTGCACATCCTCCGACCGGATCACATGCCCCCTGGGAAACCTGACACCTTTGAATTCCCCTGGGACGACCTTGGAAATATCATGGCAGAGAGCCAGCCCGATGGCATCCTGTACTTTGACTTTTTTCATCGTCCATCCCCCTACTTGAGAAGATAAGCTTTCAGCTCGGTCCCGGCAGGCACCGGGCCGCTGCCCGCCGGAATTTCAGCCAGTACGTCACAACCGATCATGGAGCGCAGGTTACTGTTGCGCTGGTTACCGGTGGACCCCATATAGATACGGCCTTGCTCGTAGACCAGTTTGCCTCTGATAAACCTCCTGCTGGGGCTTGCCTTGCCAAAACCATCTTTCAAGATCACCTGAACCTCCGGCAGCAGGTAATCGGCCCGGCCCAGCAATTTCCGGATAAAAGGTATCCCTAAGAGTTGGAAAACCACCATGGCCGAAGCCGGATTGCCCGATAAGGACAGGATCACCTTGCCGTTCTTCACGGCAGCGAGAGTGGGCGCACCCGGTTTCATATCGATCTGCCAGTACAAGATCTCGGCCCCGATGGAGATCAATGCCTCTTGGACCAGGTCATAATCCCCTACCGATACCCCTCCGGTGGTAATCACCAGGTGGGCTTGCTCCAAACCGGCTTCAATGGCGGCACCGATGTCCGCCACCCGATCCCTGGGCGTTTTTAACACTTTAGGAGCCCCGCCCAGAGCCGCACAATAGGCTGCCAGGGCATGGCTGTTGCTGTTCCGGATTTTGCCGGGGCGCAGGGGCTCATCCACCTCTAAAAGCTCATCTCCGGTGCTAATAATGGCGATCTCCGGCCGTTGATAAACCCGGACTTTTACCATCCCCAGCGCCGCTACCAGCCCCACTAAAGGCGGGTCCACCACCTGCCCTTGGTAAGCAATCACTTCACCTGCAGTCACATCTTCCCCGGCAGGAATGATATTAGTACCGGGCCGGTAACTGCCGTAAACCGCTACTTGATTGCCCTGCCGGGTGGTCGCTTCAAACTTCTCTACCACATCCGCCCCTTCCGGCACCGGCGCGCCGGTCAAGATCTTCACCGCCTGGCCTGCCTGCAGCTTGGCTTGCGGTGCGTATCCCGCCGGCACTTCTTCAATCACCTCAAGGAAAACCGGCTGCTCCGGTGTGGCCTGCACCGTATCCGCCGCCCGGAAGGCGTAACCGTCATAAGGTGAACGGGAAAAAGGAGGAACATTCTCTTGAGCGACCAGGTTTTCACTGAGAACCCGTCCCAGCGCATCATGAAAATATACTTCCTCCGTTCCCGGTGGTGCGCCATGGGCCAAAAGCAGTTGTTGGGCTTCCTCCAGGGAAACGTTTCGCTTCATAAGCCAACTCCCCCCATAAAAAAATTCTTGTTCCCCGTTTGGAAACAAGAATTCGTAAACAAAAGAAGATAATTCTCCTTTCCAATCCGGGAGGCACCGCCGTTTCCAGCCGTACCCTGTGAGCTTATCGCTCAGGCTTATGATTCCTAGAAAACCCCGTAGAACCATAAGCTCGGAGAACACGAAAGCATGTTATTCTATTAACTTATTCTTAACCCCATTATACAACAAGGCCGGAAGGCACTCAAGTTACAAAACAATTACATCAAAGGTATAATTGTGATTTAGAACGGAGCAGGGTTTCCCGGGGCAGCGGCATCACGGAAGGAATAGACGTATCTTACTTCCACGAGTTTTTTCCCCATGATCTCACAAACCCCCGCGTTCCGTGCAAACCCGAACCTATTCCTCCGGCCTCTGGAGGACAAACTAAGCAAATTTCCTATCGTAGAGCAGGGCGGCAATGGCCACCACCAGTACGGAACCGGCGTTATGGACCAGGGCCCCGGTGGTGGGCGTCAACCAGCCCTGCAGGGACAGGTAAATAGCCGCAAAGTTGATGACCAGGGACAGGGAAATGCCGAACTTGATGGTCTTCACCGTCTCATTGGAGAGCCGCTTCAGGTACGGGATCTTGGTGAGGTCATCGCTCATCAAGGCGATGTCCGCCGCCTCCACGGCAATATCGCTGCCCATGGCGCCCATGGCCACCCCAACGGAAGCCGTTTTCAGGGCGGGGGCATCGTTCACCCCATCCCCAATCATGCAGACGGATTTACCCTCCTGCCGGAGCTGCTCAATCACCTGCACTTTCTCCTCCGGCAGCAGCTCCGCCCGCACGGCCGTGATCCCCACTTGCCTGGCAAAGTAATCCGCCGTGCGGCGGTTATCACCGGTCAGGAGCACCGTCCGGATATGCATCCGGCCCAGCCGGGCCACCATGTCCCGGGCAGCGGGGCGCAGCATGTCGGAAAGGCCGATGACACCGGCGCAAACCCCGTCCAGGCCCACCAACACCACCGCTTTCCCCTGATTCCGCAGGGTATCCAGCGTCTCAAGCACTGGCGGTACCAGGCTGTGCCCGTTCTCTTCTAAATACTTTTCCTGACCGCAGAACACGCGGCGACCGCTGACCTGGGCAAAAATACCTTTTCCGGCTTCCATCCGGAACTCCTCGATATCCGGCAGAGCCAGGTTCTTTTCCTTCGCCCGGGCCACGATGGCTTTCCCAAGGGGGTGTTCGCTTCTGGATTCCGCGGCCGCGGCCAGGGCCAGCAGGTCATCTTGGCCCAGGGCCGGGAAAAAGGAAATAATATCGCTCACCTGCAGGACCCCAAAGGTCAGGGTACCCGTCTTATCAAAAGCGATGGTATCCACCTGTCCCATCTTCTCCAGGGCTTCCCCGGATTTAATGATGACCCCGTGTTTCGTGGCCTGTCCAATGGCCGCCACAATCGCCGTCGGGGTAGCCAGCACCAGGGCGCAGGGGCAGAACACCACCAGGATCGTTACCCCGCGGACGATGTCCTGGGTAACCAAATACGTTACCACCGCCAAGAGCAGCGCCGCCGGCACCAGCCAGGCCGCCCACCGGTCCACAATCCGCTGGATGGGGGCCTGCTTGTCCTCGGCTTCCTTCACCAGGCGGATCAATTTCTGCAGGGAGCTGTCCTCCCCCACGCTGGTAGCTTCTATGTCAATGGCGCCAAAGCGGTTGATGGTGCCGCAAAAGACGGTATCCCCAACCCCCTTATCCACCGGCAGGGATTCCCCGGTCATAATGGCCTGGTCCACCGAGGTGCTGCCCCGGATGATGCGCCCGTCCACGGGAATGGCTTCCCCGGGCAGCACCCGCAAGATGTCCCCTACCCGGATTTCTTCCGTGTTGATCATCTCTTCGATACCTTTGCTGATGCGGCGCCCCTGTCGCGGGGTCAGGCTGATCAGCCCCTTCAGACCTTTCTTGGAACGCTCCACCGTTTTTTCTTCCAGGATACCGCCGATGGCCATAATAAAGGCAATTTCCCCGGCGGCAAAAACGTCCCCGATGGCGATGCAAGCAATCATGGCCAGGGATACCAGCAGTTCGGAAGTGATTTTGCTGATCCCTTCACTGTGGATGATATTCCAAACGGCCATATAAGCCATGGGCGTACCGCTGGTGATCACCGCCACCCAAGCCGGGTCCAGGGGTACTTCCATCTTCATGACAATGAGAACAAGGCTGGCCAAAAGAAAAATGCCGCTCACTATGGTCGCCGGTACCCCTGTTAATAACTCACGCAATTTCTGCAATCCCTTCAAACCCTCCCCGCTGCTTTGCCAATCGATGAATAGCAAAATCTTACATGCCATAGGACAGGATGTTCGCTATTATTATATGGATATTTATTCATATGTTCAATAGACAACCCCGGTTCCTTGGTCAATTACGGAGTATGTTAGCCGTTTCATGCGGGGAGATGATCGTGAGCTGCCGGCAATAAAAACAAAGGAGGCGATTCTTGAGGCATTCAACAGGCATCCACCTCAAATCCCCTCCGGCACGTAAGACGAAGATACTGCCACCCCACCCCGGTACGGCAGTCACCATGTCATCGTTATTCATCCTTTAACAAAAACTTCACGACCTCTTTATCCGGGATCACCAAAGGCCGGAGCCCTTTGTCTTCCCTCATGACATTTAATTCCTCTGTTATAGGAAAAACAAAACCATATTCCCGCAATCGCTCATATCCGGCCTGAATTCTTGGGGGAACAGCTTCGTCTTCACGCTGCAGTTTGGTTTTCCGGTCCCAAAGGTCAATATGTTGAGGACACTCTAAATGACAAAGCCAGCAATTGGAACACTGCCAAACATCAGCCTCATCCGGACCTCTTACCGGAAAAACTGCGAAAGAGCTGTAACCTAATTTGGTTAATGGACAGACCCTAAGACATTTGCCGCATCTACGACACTGCTCCGTCAATTAGCAGCACACTCCTCGCCCTCTCGAGCATGACCTCCAGAGGGGATAACCCCATGGCTATACCTACCAGTTGAGTAATAAAATACCCAGCTATCACGGGTTTATAATATTGGGACTGCAGGCGGGCCAGCAAAAGATGGCAGTTGCCACAAGCCGTAACCATTAATTCTGCCCGGGCTTCTTCCATGGCTTTTATCCTTTGTGCTCCCATTTGGAAGGCAACCTCCTGGTGGGAGAGCTGTAGCGTAGAACCGCAGCATGCATATTCTCCCGCGTAGTGAACGATTTGAAGGCCAAGTACATCTGCCAGTTCTGCCATGGACCGGGGCCGGCGGGCATCATCAAAATCCAAAATGTAGTCCGGTCGAAACACCTGGCAGGGATAAACCAGCGCCGCCCGCTTGGACAGCTTTCTGACCACTTGCGCTGCCACTTGTTTTTTATTTTCCGCTAATACTTGTAAAACATGTTTTACCTCAACCCTGTTTTCAAAGGTTAGACCAAGTTGATTCAATTTTTGATTAATAACCCTTAATAACTGCCTGTCTTGCCGGCACATATGAATAAGGCGCCGGAAGACATTAGTGCAACCACCGCACAGGGTAATTAAACCGGCTCCTTGACGCTCCGCCAGGCTTAAATTGTAAGCTGCCATCAGCTTCCAATTTTCCGTCCTGCTTTCCACAAAGCCGCCGCAACAGATTTGTCCATCCAAGCTACAGGTTTCGATGCCTAACCTGGCCAGAACCTTTTGAGCCGACAGCTCATATTCAGGGAAACGATATAAATTTAAGCAGCCGGGAAAAAGATAGTACATCCCGCTACCTTCTTTCCATCCGGTTTACGGCCAGGATAAACTACAACAAAGCTCGCTGAACCAGGTGTCAAGGCCAAGTTGTTGGGCCTTTTCCACAATTGTGTCCGTAGGGTAGGCGACACCGTTTACTCCGGCCATCAGGGCCGCTTCCTGGTAGAGATCTTTGGCAGGTCGTGGAGGCACGGCGCATCCGAACATGAGGGGAATCGTAGGATTAGCAACTCTGGCTGCCGCCACCAACTTCCCCACGGCTTCCGGAAACGGGGGAACCACTCCCGCCATTTCCGTCCCCGGTAAAGGATTAAGGACCACGATAACCACTGCTTCCGGCCGACAGGAAGTAACGGCGGCCAGTGCATCCAGTTCCCCTTCCCAGTTGCCGAAATAAAGCCCCGCCACAATATGAGGCACCACCGGTAGACCAACCTCCCGGAGAACATATAAAGACCGCCGGTAATCCTCAGGTGTTTTCGCCAAATGATACACTTCCCGGATAGTGCGTTCATCCCCTATGACATCCAACAGTACTTGATCCACCCCGGCTTTTTTTAGACCTGCGGCTGTCTCCGGATCAATGAGGCCGGAGTGGACGATCACCTTCAATCCTATTTGTTTTAAATATTCGATCCCAGACAAAAAGTCTTTCAGGGGAACCCTTCCATGGGAATCAGCACCCCCGCTGATGAGCACACCCTTCGTACCCACTTCCAGCAACCGCTGCCCCAAACTAATCAAATCCAGCTCGCTTTCCACCGGCAGCATGGACTTCAGCAGGTGGCTGTTGCAATGGGCACACTTCAAAGCACAAGCTGTACCGGTAACGCTGATCTGGACAAAAGCGTCCTCTCTATTGGTATAGTATCGTCCTTCATATCGCTTCGGACCGGGTACGGCGAAAACAACTTTTGGCTCATGGTGGCTCCGCCTCACGGTCCAAGCCTGCCTTTGAAGTTCCGGCCACGATTGTTGATACAGCTCCTCCAATTCCCTCATAAAGACAACACCGCCCGGCAGGATATTAATACTGGTAAAGCTGTTCCCTGATTTGCACTAGATCCTCTGCTTCCGGAGGAAATGGAAAATTGCGGATAGCTTGAGAAGGACGTTCATTACCGTAGGGGCGGTTGCAGGCTACCTGACCGTCTTTCCCCGGACAGCCGGAAGTCATAAACGCCGTACCTTCCATAACAATTTGTTCCAGTTCGTCCTTTGGTACACCAAAATCAACCAATTGGCCGTGCTCATTAAAACTCATCTGGCCCTTGCTGATCCCACAATGATTAATCAAATAGCGAGCTAATTGGATGCGCCGGTATTGCCCGATGGGGGGAAGATCCCTTTCCTCCAAATAACTGCCTTCTTCGGGAAAGAAACTGAACAAATGGATTAGAGCTCCCAGGTCTTGAGCCCGTTGGATGGCCTCCACCATATCCAATTCCGTTTCGCCCAAACCGACAATCAAATGAACGCCTGCCTTACCTTTACCAAAAACCTGGCAGGCTTCCTCCACCATCTGCCAATATCGATCCCAGACATGGGGCCCGCCGATCCCGCTGCCCCTATAAGCCTGAAAAAGCTCTGGAGTGGCACAATCAATTGCCACGCCACACCTGTCCGCTCCTGCTTCCCGCATTAAATTCAGCATTCCCGGCTTCATCAGTGTAGGAGCTATCAAGACGGATATTAAAAGGGAGGTCTCCTTTTTAAACCTTTTCACCGTAGTAAGAGCATCCTGAAAAGCGTTCGGATGGGTTATCATGCCCACACATACTCTTTCCAAATCATGGTCTTCCCGGTTAACCGCAGCAATTATCTCGTCCGTTCGGTAACGAGGCCAGGCAACCCTGATGAAGGTCTTTTCCCTCGTAGGCTTCCGCCCTCGCGCCATACCACAGTATCCACAACGGGCGATACATCCACTTGCATAAGTAGTAAGGAGATTCAACCCTTTCAAGCGGGCATCGCGGTAAAACAGCCCCGGACGAAAACCTAGGGTAATTGCCGCCGCGAGACTGGTTTGCATATACTCCGGGCTGTCAAAATCCATGCCGGCCGGAGAGAGATTTCTTGCATCACATTGACCCACAGTTTATCCTCCTATCCGCTTGTTATTTGAATACTCAGGAAAAGCAATCCATGTTTCGCGAATCAATTGACAAAACTGTTCCTGATCCTCGGTCCAGTTTTCCAGAAGATACCGGCGATTCATGGAAGCTTTGCTTAACATGGGCAATAGCATTTCCTGCCATTCCTGCTCATAACCATCCAACAGGCTAAGATCATTGTTTTTCACGGCTAAGGCGGCCCATGCGCCGGCCAGTTTTCCGCTGACCACAGCTGCCATAATCCCGGCCCCGGTAATAGGATGCGTCAGCCCTGCGGCATCGCCGCAGAGAAGGTATTTCTGTCCCCACGTCTTCTTCACAGGCCCCCCTACCGGGATTAATCCCCCTGTGCGACGTACCACATATCTCATGTCAATCCCCAGGAAAGCCAAAAACTCATTTAACAGCGTGGCAGGCCGGTTGGTGCAACCGATACCTATATTGGCAGTACGGCCTTTGGGAAAAACCCAACCATAGCCGTACTGCCATTGGGGGTGGAAATAAACTTGCAGCCTGTCCGTCATCTTATCCTTGGGTAACACTACTTCATATTGAGCCCCAATAAGGAAATTTTCATTAGAACTACCTATCAAGCGGCCTACGACAGACCGGGGACCGTCAGCTCCGATAACCACTCCAGCATTTATTTCTATTTTTTCCCCTTCAGCCTCCACCAGAACCCCTTCGCGAGAGATAGATATAACCCTGGCTCCCATCCATACCTCTGCTCCGGCTTTACGGGCAGCCATAATCAGGTCTTTGTCGAATACAGACCGCTCCAGTACAAAACCCTTGGAAGTCATAGACTTAACCTGGCCGTCAGGCAAATAGGTATCAAGAAAAGATACGCTCAGGGCAACCTGGTCAGGGACCAGGTCCACCTCATTGATTATGTGAAAGGGCACAAATTCAGCACATTGAACCGGTTGCCCCATTACTTTCTTTTTATCCAGCAGGAGTACACCGGCACCGGTCTCCGCCGCTGTTTTCGCCGCGCTGCTCCCAGCAGGACCGGCACCTATGACCAAAATATCGTAGGTTTTTTGAACTCTCATAGTCTCTATTCAATCCTTTGCTTCACGTGCCGCCGTAACTGCTTCCATCACTGCCAGGCTGAAATCATCAGCGGTAAGCCCTGGTATCTGAGCATTACCACCGGAAAAACACTGCCTCACCACATCCCGAATAACCGCTGCTTCCGCCCGGCAATCCTTCAAAGCAGCCTCCAAATCCATGATGATCCGGCCGGGATAGGCAAAAAAGTCGCCGGTGATAAGCGCGGACTTGATCCGGTTACCGGGTACATCGACCACTAAGGAAGTCCTGATTAAGCCCCCCTCACCTTTGTAAATAGCACTTACGGATTTGCGCTGGCTTTCTTTTTTATGAACCCGGTCAATCCAATCCCGGGATGCAAAATATGGTAACCGCTCCGACAGCATTTTCTCTTCCTGCTCGGTTAAACCACTCTCTTCAAACTTCACTCCCAGCACTTCGGCAAAGCCTTTAGCGATGGCATCCTTAACGGCTTCACCGGCGGGAACATACCCCAGAAGCTCTCTCAAACAGACTACCCTTTCTCTTATGGAGCTCACTTCTTTCCCTACCAGCTTTTTCACGGGTATGTTCAACGCATTGAGCATGGTATCCACGTTAAAATCTACCAATACCGTACCTTGGAAAAGGAAAGCATGTTCCAGTTCCGTTCCCCCGGTGCCTGAAATCTTGCGACCGTCCACTTCTATATCATTCCGGGGACGAAACCGGGCTTTGACACCCAAATACCCCAATCCCTTGATTACTCCCTGGCATAGATAGGAATATAGTTCCTCAACAGGGCCATGAAACAGGGGATCGTTTTTCAGCGCAATAATTTCCCATCCAAGGGTGGTTTCATCGAAATATATCGCTCCGCCGCCGGTAATGCGACGGTTGATGTCAATTTGATGTTGACGACAGTAGTCAACATGAATTTCTTTATCAACTTCCTGAAAAAAGCCTACTAATGCACAATGAGGACGAAATTGCAAGAAGCGCAAGGTATTGGGAATTAAACCCTGACTGCAGGCAGTTAGAACAACTTCGTCAAGTGTCATATTCTCCGCTGCCGTTTTATGTCCGAGATCCAGCTTTCGCCAAGTAGGTTTCATCCAACATAACTCCCTCTCCATAATGCCTGTTTCTACTGCCGGGCTTCCACAAATCACACACGGCTCCAAACCAGCTAATGAACAAGACAACACCTTTCTTTTACTTTCAGATCTAACCCCAAGTCTTTCAAAAGGCTAATGGCCTCTTCGGAAGGACGGGCAATTTCATTAACTCCCGCATTAAGGGCATATTGTTCCAGCAAAGAAGCCATGGATGGGGCGTTATTAGTACCGGCAAATATTAGTTTTCTTTTCGGGTTAAGAATGCGAGCAATAGCCACCAACTTGGCACATTGCTCAAGTTGTTCACCGTTTACCGGCTTACTACCCGATGAGTTATCCAGCAGCGTCAAATGGCAATAATCCAATTGAGATAACGCCATCAGCAAATCCAGCTCCCGCTCACACTCTCCGCTAATAACAAATACAAAAGAAACGTTTTTTGCTTGTTGGCAAATGGCTTTCAAACGGGCCATCAGACTTTCCAAATCCTCGTTTGCCTGACTTCCGTTTCCATTGAACATTAGTTTCGCCGAGACAACGATCGTTAAATTTGATAAGCCTCCGTTCAAGGGCAAGACATGCTCCACAAAATCTAGATTATTGGTGATGATTGAGACCCGGCAATGTATGGAATTAAGATAATTCAGGGTTTCCGAATATCCACTCAAATGGCATTTTGAGTTCTCGTAGGTGATAGCAATTAGTCCTGAACATTGACCGGGGTTGAGGCGCTCTCCTACAGCTCTTAAAGCGGCTGCACTATTGACCGTTTGCGTATCGCTATTCCCGGTCTGGCAGCATGCAGTGCAATTAGCGGCGGAGCCCTTCCCGTCAGCCGTAACGACCGTAAATTGCTGAAGCTTTGTACCAGCCAAGGCCATTTCCGTCAGGAGGGGTTGGCAACTTGAGATATGTATTTCACTTTCAAAATTCTTTTTCCGCTCCAGCCATGCACGATGAAGCAGAACACTAAGCGGGCTATTCTGTAACGTCTCAGGCTCATTTGCCTTCCACATTATCACTATCCCCCTCTCGGTCAATAATGTAGAGCAGGCAGGGAATCGCCCTGCTCCGACCCCTGCCCACTGTTTTCCCTTTAATCTACCCAGAAACTCTCCACTGCACTGGTAAGATAGGTACAAGCATAAGCAAAGGTTTTGGCACCACCGAAAGGAATTGCCACACTGGCTGCTTCGTAAATTTCTTCTTTAGTGGCTCCTTCTTTAATAGCATTGTAGGTATGGATGCAGATGCAGTATTTGCACGGAGTGCGAACACCTTGAGCCAGCATCATCAATTCCTTGGTTTTGGCATCAAAAATACCATAGTTGTTCGCTGCGTGTTTTTCCAAGTCAAGGTAAGCTTGAATGGTATTGGGCATTGCTTCCTGAGCTTTGGCTAAACCTTCTTCAAATTCTTTTAAGACCTGTTGAGCTAACGTTAATTCTGCCATGAATAAGCCCTCCTTAAGATGGTTATTTGCTTGATTTTAAGTAACGCAAATCTTCTTCGGTGATACCAGGTATGAACCCAAGCAACTTGAAATCATAGCTGACATCGATGTCCCGGAAATCAACTCCTTCCCTTTGGCATTTCTTGGCTGCCAGTTTCCACTCTTCTTCCCAATTCACGGAGAAAAACTCTTTCTTGGCCTGTTGGGCTTCATCTGCTGCCAGGGGTTGGTGGTAATTCCTAGTTCCACCGCAGCTGTTATCATGCCCGGGCCAGTTCTTGAGGCTGCCACCTGTTTCGTGAAAAGGTATGCCAAGCTCCAACAGCTCCATCAATTTATTGGGATGAATGCCAAACTCAAAAACAGACCCAAACTCGTTGAACTGCATCTGCCTCATAGTAGCCAGCTGCCGGTGAATCAAATACCTGCCCATCTGTAACCGGCGATATTTGCCGATACTACACGGCTTAATGCCTAATGCTTTATTTTCCCTGACTGAAAAAATGTTTGTTTCAGCTCCTGCATCGTCGATCATTTGCACCACTGATAAAAACTCTTCTTCTGTTTCTCCTAAACCGGCAAACAAGTTCACAGTCACCTTCCGGCCACCAAAAACAGCTACGGCTTCTTTCAAGGTTTCCCAGTAAGTCGCCCAAAGGTCACCACCGGAAGTCCGGTGATAATGCTTGAACAACTGCTTGCCGGCTATGTCCAGGGGAATAATCACCTGGGAAACACCCCTAGTTTTTGTCTCCACCAGGAAATCTCTATCCACTAACAGCGGATCCACCACCAGTACCAATCCTGCTGCGGAAAAACCCTGCAGCTTCTGAAGTCCGGCCAAAATCACCTCCTTCGACTGTTTTTTACTTAATAGGGGAAGATAGATAGTATTGTCCTGTGACATCTTCAATTGATCAAAGTCTGTTGCCAACTCGTGTCCGGGCGGACAGCCGCTGTCACCCTCTAACAAGTAAAGCAAGCTCGAATCTTGAATCAAGTCCTCCAAATAACCGGCAACACCGCAAGGTTCCCAAAACAAGGGCCTTCCTCCTTTGCATCAGACTTCCTGCTTCTCAACCGGAGATCAGCCACCGGTCTTCTTGGCCTCCAGTTTACGCAACCTTGTCAGTTCAGGTATAAACCAATTCCCAACCGTGTCGGCTCCCATTAAGTTATCTAATTCTGCCGGATTGTCCATCTTAAGCTTCGCCAACCA
Organism: Clostridia bacterium; assembly: GCA_012840125.1. Lineage (NCBI taxonomy): Bacteria > Bacillati > Bacillota > Clostridia > Clostridia bacterium. Next base: position 27,071 of record DULZ01000053.1, read on the forward strand.
CCCGGCGCCATAAGGATCTTGATTGACTAAGGTGGGATCAAATTCCAGCTCTTCATTAAACTCAATGACACTGCCGGAAACGGGTGCATAAACCCTGCCCACCCATTTCCCGGATTCTACGGACATAAAGGGTTTGTCCTGGATCGTTTTCTTGCCCGGCTCCACCGGCTCTACAAACACCAGATCTCCCGCACTCTTGACGGCATATTCGGTCATACCCACGGTGACCACATCGCCTTCCACTTTCGCCCAAAAATGCCTTTTGTCGTACAGCAAATCATCAGGAAATAGATAACCTTCAATGATCATGTTCTATCCTCCTCACAGCCAGATTAAGGTTTGGCTGACTTTAATACCAATTCCGTTAAATCTTGCACCCTGATCCTAACTTTGTGTTTCCTGGCTGCATTCTGCAAGGTTCGTTTACACTGCTGGCAACTGGAGAGGAGTGTTTTCGCACCGGTTGCTTGTCCTTCCAGCACCCTACGTAGTCCAATCCTTTCCACCAAATCACCGTCGACAGCCTGCAAATTGCCGCCACCGCCACAGCAGTTTGCATACTCCCTGTTCTTTGGCATTTCTACAAACTCAATACCGGGAATACTGTTGATCACTTGCCGGGGCGCGTCGTAAACACCGCTATTCCTTCCAAGATCGCAAGGATCGTGATAAGTAACTGTGTCCCGGACCTCATGGAGTTCCAGCTTTCCTTGATTGATCAGCTCCAGCAAAAACTGGCTGGCGTGCATAACGTCAAAGGGCAGCTCGTATCCCAACACTTGAGGGTAGGTGTCCTTCAGGGTGTGGTAACAAGAGGGACAAGTGGTCACCACCCTTTTGGCCCCCAGCTTTTGAATTTTACGGACATTCCTCTGCACCATTTCCTTGCCTTGTGAAAACGCGCCGGCACCGATGAGCGGAAAACCGCAGCATTCTTCCTCTTGCCCCAACAATCCGAAGGAAACTTCCGCCAGGTCCAACAGTTGAACAAAGGACTGGGGAACGGCATAAACCGCCGGGTAGAGGGAACTGGAACAACCGGTGAAATACAGCACCTCTGCCGGTTGCCCGACATGGGCTTTGAATTTATCGTCGAGAGAATCCAGCCACATTTCCCGGTTCCCCTGTTCATCGCCGGTGATATTAGCATGGTCAGCAATAGTGGCAGTCAATTGTTTCATGTTATCGGGTGCCAGGCCACAGCCGGCAATATGCTGCCGTAATTCTTGCCACGCCCGTACCGTGTCAATGGAAGTAGAACAAACCTCCCGGCATTTACCGCATAAAGTACATTGAAAAACTCGTTCAACTTGCTTCTCGGAAATAGAACCGTTTATGATTTCCCTGGCCATCACCATTTTGGCTCTGGGACTGGCAGATTCCCAACCTAATTCCTGGTAAACCGGACATTCTACTTTACAGTAACCGCATCTGGCACAAATCAAAGCTTCCCGGGCCAGACTGTCAAAAAAACTCTCATGTTGCACCGGTCATCTCCCCCTTCCAATACCCAGGCTCCTGCTTAATCCATTGGCCATCCCGGCACCTAGGGAGAAGACGGCCGGATGAAGCAAGGCGGGTGGCCGGTAGAACTTACCGGGATTCATAATGTTATAGGGATCAAGCTGGGTTTTTCTGTTCAGCCACCGGCTTCTTATATCTGCGCCGTAGACCCGGTGAACGTAGACCGCATTCCATAACCCTGTTCCATAGGGTCGACCACCTAAGGCTAAGGCAGCATCGTAAACCATTTTGGTCTTAGCCAGTAAAAACAGGTATTCCGGCATTTTGGTTTCATCAGCATAGTATAAGACCAGGCAGTTTATTTTGCCGTCATTCATAAAATGAGCGTAAACCGCTGTTCTTTGCCCCAATTTCTTAACCGTTTGGCTAAAGGCATCCAACTTGGCAAGGGGGAGAATGACTTCCGAAGCCAAGAGAGTTGGCCCGCCTCGTTTAATTTTTAAAGCGTAAAAACGCTGTTCCCATTCTTCATCCGCTACTTCTCGATCCAGGATCATGGCTCCGGTTTCCCGGGCGACCCGGGTTATTTCTCGTTCCCCTAATTGGACCTCATCTTCCGTGCCTTGATAGGTAACGGTCAACATTTCATAGTCAGTGCAGTGGGTACCAAAACCTAATTCAGACTGGAGCTCAAAGAAGACACGATTGGCAAAATGCATATTATAAGGTTTGGCACTTGTCTCTTCCAGCTTCATAGCTGCTTTTGCCAAGTCATCCAGGGATTTAAATCCTAAGGCGAAATGCCTAATAACCTCAGGTTTCTGCCGGATCCGGAACTTAATCCTGGTAACCACGCCCAGTGTCCCTTCTTTACCCATGAACCACTCGAGCGGGTACTCACCTTCTCTGGTGGAATGGATCACCTTTCCCCCCGGCAACACTATTTCCGCTTCTTCCACCAAGTCATGAAAACATCCATACTGTACACTGCCAATCCCATAACCTTCCATGGAAAACCATCCGCCGACGGTAGAGCTAAGCCCACTGGAAGGGCAAGAGCACACGGCCATACCTTCCCTGTTGAGTTCTTCCTCCACTTCAATCCAAGGGGTACCGCACCAGACTTCAACCACTTTGGTATCAGACTCCAGGCTCAAAATGCCTCGCAGGCTGTTCAAATCCAGTACTATCCCTTGATTCACCGGTACGGTATTGAGATAAGCAGTCGTGGCGGCAGCCCGAGGAGTTACCGGGGTTTTTTGGTCCTGTGCAAAACTTAATACTTCTTGGATATCTTCCACGGCCGTTGGTTTCACGATGGCATCGGGCATCGTATGAAACAGGATTTGGGTCATCACCTTGGGCACGGGTGCCAGGTCCCGGGTATAAAATTTCCTTTCAAATTCATCCATGGTCATTTTGGCACCCAGCTTATCTGCCAGTATTTGATAATCAGCCACCTCATCCCCCCCTTTACGCTTTCTCCACCGCTTTGAACAGCAGAGACAGATATGGTTTCAGCAATACCGGTTTATCTACTAAGGAAATCAAAGCCTGGCTATCACAGGTAGCTTTCAAGTCTCTCAGGGAAAAGCCGCTCTTTAGCAGGTGCAACATGGGGCCAAATCCGTTGAACTTTCCGACGACCTGTATTCCTACTAACCTATCTTCGTCAACAATTAGTCGTTTATAGGTAGCACTTTCTGTGCTTTCCACCACCCTAGCACTTTCCGGTGCCGTTTGCTCGGTTAACCCTACGGCCACTCCTTTGGTGCCGTAAATATCAATTAACAAAACACCGTAAGAACCTTCATATTCCTCCTGACCTCCGGCACAATTGAGACCGGCCAGTTTACCCTGCCGGCAGGCAGGCTGCCAAAGCATACTCAAGACCTTCCGGTGAGAAAACAGGTCCTCCGTTTCCACACAGTCGCCACAAGCGTAAATCAATTCATGGCTGGTTTGCAGGTAACGATCTACTTTAAGGCCGCCGGTAGTCCCCAGTTCCAATCCCGCTTCCTGTGCCAGCTTCACATTGGGTCTGACACCTACGGCCCAAAGGACCAAATCGCACCCGATGACCCTGTTGCTGGTTCTAACTCCGGCAACCCTTTCCGTGCCCAGGACTTCCTCAACCCTTTCACTAACGAGCACCTGAATACCCCGGTCCTCCAGCATCTTGGTCAAATATTGCGCCGGTTTCTTATCGAAGGACTTAGGCAGGATCCAGTCCATCATTTCAATGATGGTAACTTCCCGGTATCCTCTTTCCTTTAAGGCAATGGCCGTCTCGATCCCGATGGCTCCCGAACCGACGACAACTGCCGCTTGGGCCGGATAAGCCATGATCCGCTGGGCATCCAAAAGGGTCTTCAGAGTGAAATTGCCCGGCAAATGAACACCCGGCACAGGCGGGATAATCGCTTGGCTGCCGGTAGCAATAATTAACTTGTCAAAGCTGATCTTTCTCTTGCCCAAAAAAACCTTTTGCTGTTCCGGCTCAATGCGGGTCACGGGTTTGCCTAGCATGAGCTGAATATTCGCCTGCTCATAAGTTTGCTGCTTTTTAACCAGCACATCTTCTGCCGAAAGATAACCTGCCAGGTAATCAGGAAGAGCACAAGCTGAATATTCCAGAAAGGGTTCCTCAGAAATGAGGACGATCTTGGCTTCCGGCAACCTCTCCCGGACAGCAAAAGCTGCATTATTGCCTGCCACTCCGTTACCGATGACCACTACCTTCCGGGGGATATCTCTTACAGCCATTTCTCTTCCCCCTTTTCACCGGCGGTCATTTTTGCGGTGGTGATTTGGATACCTAGTTCCTCCAGTTCAAAGCTATCCCATGGTGCTCCGGTGGCATAAGACAACAGCTTCGCGGCAAGCTCAGCAGCCTCTTTCCGGCTAAAATGACCGGACCAGTCCAGCCCTGCTGCTTCGAGAGCTATCCAAAAAGGATCCATGAACCCCTCCACCCTGCCGGTATATAGCGGCTGTCTCCGCATAGCCATCACCCGCCAAAAATCACCTGCAGAAAGCTCATATTCCGGCTTAATCAAGCAGGTATTTTGAGCGATCGCTTCCATCACCCATCGCCAGGGAATACCATAAGAATTCCCGAAATGGCGCAGGCGAAGTAACTGCTTCCCCGTTAATTGCCGGGGTCTTTCCGGGGCACATTCCTCTGAAAACGGTTCTAAAACAAATTTGTGTTCTTCACCGGGAACGGGGACACACCGTGCAGTATGCCAGGGAGACAAAAAACGCCCTGTCCCACTCAGGTGAGATAAATCATCTTGACATCTTTGACAAATCTTTAAACAAAGATCCAAAAAGTGTTCCGGATGAGCCAACGCTACCTTGCCCCGGCCGTTCGCAACAATGCCCTTTAACAAGACCTTGGCAAAAAGATTGCCTAACCCCAATTCCCCGGCATCAAAATAATAATTAACAATTAGTCCTTGCCCCGGCCAGGAGACTGACCCTGGGCCAATCACGGCAACTTCGGGGTCCGGCTCATCAACCTCATGGATGATGGCATCCGTACTTTCACAAGTGGTCAATTCCCATATAGATGAGGCATCGTGCAACTTGATTTCATCATCGCTGATCATGATGTAAACTGGGTTTTTGGCCCGGCCAAGGATGATTAATTGTTCCAAACCGGCGTACCTGAGCTTCGCTCCCAAGCCACCTACGACAGGTTCAGTAACAAAACAACCGGTGAGGGGACTTAAGTAAGTAACCGACCAAGTACCGGAACCAGGCACCCCGGAGCCTGTCAAAGGCCCGGTATTAATGAAAACCACATTCTGACACTCCGCACCATGGAGCTTGCTCAAAAGTGACCGGTGGAATTCACTTGCGGACCACATCCCCGCTCCTGCCAGAAGCCTCCCTTGCTTGGAAACTTCCACTTTATTAACTTTTGTAGCACCATTATTCAAATCAACGATGCCTACCGTCATCGCGGTTTCAATCACACCGGGGGACCTCCTCCCTGCCGGCAAGCCAGCTCTGTGCTGCCCGGGCTTGTCTCTTGTCACGGCTAATTTGAGAAAGCTCTTCCCAACTGATGGCTTGCCTGGGGCAAGCTTTGAGGCATACCGGATCGCCGTCACAATAGTTGCAGGTCAAAAACACTTCCCGCTCCGGATCCAACACCGGTATATCAAAAGGACAGGCAACCATGCACGCACCGCAGCCAAGGCACTTGCTAAGGTTTCTGATCACGAGACCCGTCATTGGTTCCCTACTGATGCACTCCATCAAGCATGCGGCCTGGCAGGCAGGTTCAGCACACTGCCGGCAGGTTAGAGTAAAACCCATAAGAAACCGGCGGTGTTGCTGGACTCTGATCAGCCCTTGACTGGGTTGACAAGCGCTCTTCTGTTTAATGGAACACAGTGCCTGGCAGAGCCCGCACCCATTGCACCGCTCCTGATTGATGAACAATACCTTCGCCATTGATACCACCCTCTGCCTTAGAGGTACCGCTAATCCATCCACTGCATAACCATGGGCATTTTTCTCCTGCTGTTAGAGGCATATCTTTGACGCACGTAAGCGGAAATCTCTTCCACGGTACCTACCAGGATGGCTTCCGCCATACAGGCCTGCTGGCATGCTGTTCTCTTGCCGTCGGAAAGCCGGTGCAAGCATAGTTGACATTTCTGCATCTTGCCGTCTGCTCCGAACTGGGGAACACCAAAAGGACAAGCTATTAAACAGGACCGGCAACCGATACATTTTTTTCGATCCACGGTGACAATACCATCCTCTACCCTTTTCGTAATCGCACCGGTAGGGCAGGCTTTCTCACATGCCGGTTCGCCGCAGTGCATACAGGGTATGGGCAAGAACATCAGTGTATCCCTGTCCTTACCGCTGATTTCCGTTTCGGTGACCATGATGTATCGCGGCCCGGCCGGCAGGTCATTTTCGAGCTTGCATGCTATTTCACAAGCCCGGCAGTTCACACACCGGTTTGCATCTACATAAATGGCATATTGTTTCCTCGTCATCACCGGCCCCCCTTATTCGGTTGCCTTTTGAATTTCAACCAGCGTATTGAAATATCCCGTGGTGTTGCCATCCAACAGGGGGTGATAAGCAGTCATGATACCATCCCCCACATCCCGTGGCCCACCGATGCTTAAGGAAGTCAAGACATTCACATTGCCGCCTAATTTAACCCAAGTACCGCTGCTCAATTCTACTACTCCCGGTGCCACTTTCACGCTGACCTTTGCCATTACATCCCGTAAAGTTCCCCGGTCATTAAAGATTATCACCCTGTCGCCGTCCTTGATGTTCCTGGCCGCTGCATCTTGTTGGCTGATATAGACCTTGGGCTCCCCTTCCAGTTCTTTAATCCACGGCAGGTTCAGATACTGGGAATGGGTCCGGAAAGCAGGATGTTGCGAAATAATCGTCAAGGGATATTTGGCGGCCAGATCAGGAGTACCAACGAGGCTCTCCTCCGGCTCTACAAAATGAGGCAAGGGTTCAAAATCACCGGGAAACTCCTTCCCTCTTTGCACCATTCCTTGTGAGTAGAGCTCAATCTTACCGGTAGGAGTTGTAAAATGGTAGTCACTGTATGGAACTTCCGGACACCATTTTTCGGGCAGTCGAGCAGGACCGTTCGGCGAAACCATTCTGTCCAGATCACAGTTCTCACCAATGAGGTCACGAATCCAATCCAACCCGGTCTTTTGCTTGGGGAAATACTTGGCATAACCCATACGCCTTCCTAGCTCAGCCCAAATTTCAATGTCGGGAACGGCCTCATAGTAAGGTTGGCACACCGGCACAAGAATTTGATTATAATGATGCCAATATGACGGGTGGAACCCATACTGCTCTAGATAATGGCATGCCGGTAACACCACATCTGCCCAATCAGTGTCATCAGTCATAAATTGTTCAATCGAAACAAACAGGCTTAACTGTTTCAAAGCTTCAATGGTATAAGCCACATGAGGCTGCTGGGAAATTAAACCTCCACGCCACGAAATTACTCCTTTGATCGGTGGTTCCTTGGCTGAATGTAATGCTTTGGCAAAGGTAGAAATATTAATCATCCTGGTAGGTTTGATTTTGGCTCCTTCCGGTACCGCGACTTTGGCCGTATCCATAAATCCGGAGATAGCAGGGAAACCCATGGAATCGATGAAATTATAACTGCCGGTTCTTTTCCCGATTCGGCCACACACCGCGGCTAAACAGGCCAGTGCCCTTTGTACTTGGTGACCGTTGCTGTATCTTTGCTGCCCGTAGCCACATTCCAAATGGGATTCATGAGTAGCAAACAACTCGGCAGCTGTTCTTAATTGCTCTACCGGAATGCCGGTAACTTCTTGGGTTTTTTCCAGGGTCCACTCTTCCACTTGAGCGGCCAATTCCTCAAAACCATGACAATACTTGGAGATGAATTCCTGGTCATGCAGCCCGTTTTGGATGATATAGTTGATCATCCCCAAGGCCATCGCCCCGTCGGTACCGGGTCTGGGACGCAAATGTAGATGAGCCTTGGTAGCCAAGGATGTAATACAGGGGTCTACTACGAGCAACTTTGCTCCTCGTTCTAACGCTCTATATAAAAACGGGAAAATATGAGGATTGGTAGCTGAGGCATTCCTGCCGACGATCATAATCACTTCTGCAAACTCAGACCAGATTTCCGGCGACAGGGTATGTTGAGCCCCAACGGTATGATATGATCCCGCCGCGCCGGACAATAAGCAAAAACTGCCGACAAGTTTAGTGGCGCCAAAAAGATTGAGAAAACGCGCACTAACTGCCTTAGCCATATGTTCACGATTACCTGAATACCCATACTCCACTACCGCCTCGGAACCGAATTGTTCCTTAATCTCGTTCAGCTTTTCGACAATGTAATTCAGGGCTTCATCCCAGGACACGCGCCGGAATTTTCCTTGTCCCCGCTCCCCTACCCGCATGAGAGGGTACTTCACCCGATCCGGGCTGTTAATTTTTTGCACGTTGGCGTATCCTTTTAGACATAAGCGCCCTTTGGTAACCGGATGATCCGGATCTCCCTCCAGTTTAATTACCTTTTCATCTTTCACATAGGCCAACACGCCGCAAGTATCATAGCAATTATGAGGGCATGCCGTTTTGACCACGCGATCAGCAATGACCTTATCCCCGCCGACCCAGACAGGAACATTAACCGCTACGGCATATTTATCAAGATCTTCAGGCAAAAGCCAATGGCTTGAACCTTTCCTAGTCAATCAACTTCCCCCCTTTGACAAGTTCAGCAAGCTTTTTCCCGCTAGTCGTTAATTGAATTAAGCAATTACCATGCCAAAGGAACAAAAAGAAAGGATTGGCCTCAGCCAACTCCTTTTCTTAAAAAACCAGCCTTTTATCTACTCTCTGTCACAAAAAACTACAACCAGAGTGTTTATCCTTGTCCCAAAACCATACACATGCTGTAGCATATTGAATACCTTTTCTAAATCTCCTTCACCCGCTCAAGGAATTCCTGAACTGTTTCTTCTTTCATATTGTAGGTATGCTCTTTGATTACGGGGAACGCTCCGCTCCGCACATCAGCAGCATAAGCCTTAAAGGCTTCCACCAAATGTTCTCTAATGTTTGCATACTTTTTCACAAATTTGGGAGTAAAAGCATCAAACATGCCGACCATATCGGCATAAATGACCAGCTGCCCATGAGTGTATGGCCCAGCGCCAATACCAAGAATGGGGATTTCCGCTCTATCCGTGATGACTTTTGCCACCTCAGGAGGCATCGCTTCCAACAAGATGCTGAATGCCCCGGCATTCTCTACAGCTTTAGCTTCCTCCACCAACTTCAGAGCTGCCTCCACATTCCGGCCTTGTGCTTTATAGCCGCCCTGTTGCCCCATGGACTGAGGTGTCAATCCCAGGTGTCCCATGACCAGGATGCCGGCATCATTGATAGCCCGAATACGGCTGGCCATTCTTGAGCCACCTTCCAACTTAACCGCATCGCAGCCACCCTCTTTAATAAAGCGACCGGCATTTTCCACCGCTTGCTCGTCACTGGTCTGGTACGACATGTAAGGCATATCGCCAACAATAAACGTATTGGGAGCGCCTCTCCTTACTGCCTGGCAATGACGGATCATATCATCCATGGTCACCGGCAGGGTAGTCTCATAGCCTAGAGTAACCATTCCCAGCGAATCTCCTACCAGAATCATATCCACGCCGGCTTCTTCCTGCAGTTTGGCGGTAGGAAAATCATAAGCGGTAAGAAAGACAATTTTTTCGCCCTTGTCTTTCATTTGGTGGAAATCGATAACGGTTTTTTTAGTTGCCATGTTTTATCTCCTCCCAAATAAGTGGTTTAATCATTCTACAAAAAATTTTTTAATGAGAATGCATATCGCTACCAGTAAAACCTTCTATACCATATTGTTTCATCTTGCGGTAAAGAGTGCTACGGCTAATCCCCAAGCGTTTAGCGGCATCCACGATACTGTCTTCACTGGATAAGGCCTGAATAATCGCCTTCTTTTCTGTTTCCTGTAAAGATAAGGATGAAGTATCGCCGGTCCCGGTAACTATTCTGGTATTTTTCACCAGATTAGGCGGCAAATCGTCTACGTCAATCAATTGTCCTTGGGCCAGCAGAACACCTCGCTCCAACACATTCTCTAATTCTCTCACATTGCCCGGCCAATGGTAGGAACTCAGAACCTCCATGGCCGCGTGGGATACTCCTTTAACCTGTTTTCCTAGCTTTTGGCTAATCTGGGGCAAGAGCTTCGTCACAAATAACGGAAGGTCACTTATAATTTCTCGTAACGGTGGAATTTGAATAGTAATCACATTTAGCCGGAAGAAGAGATCTTCTCTAAACATTCCTTCCTTTATTCTTTCCTCCAAGTTGCGGTTGGTAGCAGCAATGACCCTCACATTGATAGGAATAGGCTTAAAGCCACCGACCCGCACCACTTCCCTTTCCTGGAGAACCCGGAGAAGAACGGCCTGCAGGTCCAAAGGCATATCCCCAATTTCGTCCAAGAAAATGGTTCCATTGTTGGCACGTTCAAATTTCCCCGGTCGACCGGTTTTGGTTGCCCCGGTAAAACTACCGGGTTCGTAACCAAACAATTCGCTTTCGATTAGGCTCCGGGGAATAGCCGAACAATTGACGGCAATAAAAGGACCTTTTCGTCTACTGGCCTGGTGGATGGCATGGGCAAACAGTTCCTTTCCTGTACCGCTTTCCCCCAATAGCAGTACGGTTGAATTGGTCAAAGCCGCCGTCTTGGCTATCTCTTTGGCCCTCATCATTTTCGGGTGATTGCCCAGAATAGCATTAAAATTAAACTCTGCCCGGTTTCCTTCGATGGAATTGACTAAATGAAAGAGCTGTTCCTGTTCTTCCAGGGTAAGAACGGCGCCTTGGTATGATCCATCCTGCGCAAAGAAACTGTTCCCACCAACACTTAGTTGTATGCGACTGCCCTTCTCCTCCAACACCACTTCCATACTTTCAATGGAACCTTTTTTTACCAACTCCAGGACGGTGCTGAATTCCGGGTGCATATCCAGAAGGGATTTTCCTGTAGCACCTTCTCCTTTGTAATTAAGTAATTCAATACCTTTTGAATTGATCTGAGTGATGTTACCAAAAGCATCAACAGTTACAATCCCTTTCGGAACAGCTTCCAAAGTATTTTTCATCACCGTATTAGCCAGCTTGGCATTTTCCAAGGCCTTTTCGATTTTTAATTGGTTCTCAATGGCCTTAGCTGAAGCCACTACCATACCCAACGTGTGAGGGTTCACGCTTTCACTACTGGCTGACATATTAAGAACCCCTAGGAACTCACCTTCCGGACCAAAAATAGGACATCCGGAGCATGTAATTCCATGTTGAATTGCACAAAAATGCTCTCCGCCGACAACCTGCAATGGTTTTTGTTCTACAATGGCAGTTCCTACCGCATTGGTACCTGCTTCCTTTTCCGTCCAAATGGCCCTTTCCATTAAATTGATGCGACGATGAAACTCCAGTTGTTCTTGATCACCCGTCAAGATAAGAACAATCCCGTCTTTGTCGGTTAAAAAAATGACAAAGCCGCTTCCCTTTACATATCCATACAGCAAATTAATATAAGGCCGGGCAACTCGCATCAAGTGTTCATTCCGGCTCACTACCAGCTTAAATTCCCGCTCGGTAAGTATGTGGGCAATTTGCCGCGAAAAAGGATCAACACTCATTTGGAGACAACGTTTCCATGACTCACGAATAACCGGTCGGATGCAACTATCAATCTCTCCTTGGAAAATAAACTTTTCCCAAGCTTCCACAAAGGCATGATGATCATAGTCCATCGGCAGAGAGTTCTGAAGCATATTTTATTGCCTCCTTGAAAACAAGCGTTTCACGATGTTCAAATTGGCATAAAACTTCGCCAATGGATGCCCCATTTCCTGTACCTTACAATTTTTTACTCGCACAAAATATACGGCGATATTACAGACGGCCGAAAGTGGTTCGCTTTGGCCGTCTGTAATTTACCTTTTAATCTATACCTGCAAACTTTCTCAGACTTTGACCGGGATTTTCAGGTCTGCAGGTCCTTGTTCGGAGAGAATAATACTTGGATCGTTTTCTTCCACCAGTTCTCTGATAATCGCGGCATATTTCACTTTCTTCTTGATCATCATGATATGCTCATCATCGCTAACCCAGGGTTGATACAGGCTGCTGCCGCCACCGGCAGATAACGCCACTCCGGGCTCAATTTTGTAGTATACCGGAGCACAGCACCTGGCCACTTCCGCCGCTTCGTAGAACCTGTTCATGCCGCCGAAGGAAAGAGAAGTGTAGATATAGAAATCCATAGGAATGTCTACCGCTTGTCTAATGCCGGCCATGATGGGCACGGTCATATCAGACGGCACGTTAAAGGAGCTTACTCCCAACTCTTCCACCATCTTGGCCCCCGCCGCGGAACTAATGGAGGCCCAAACAGACAACTTGATGGCGACGTCTTTGGGGAAATTGCCTTGTTCCTGTAGACGTCGAATGATCCACATGACTGATTCGTCAACAATCATAAAACCGCGAATTCCACATTCATACATTCTCATCATATCAGCAATAACTTTCCGCAACTCATCAGAACCTCTCAGGTTCATACCGCATTTTTGCCCTTCGTCGGTAGCAACCTGCCTTCCGACATCCCATCCTAAACGAGGACCGGGAACCGCAATCACTTCCATTTTTTCCTCAGCCGCCATTTGAGCAAAATCTTTCAATTCCTGGCGGTCAAATAAAGTTCCTCCTTGTACAATCGAAACCAACCGGTGTACCGGGACACCGTACTTGTTTTTTTCTTTAATTAATGCCTCAAGCACCTTCGGCCCTTCGATACCACTGATCTCCATCCGGTAATGGGCTCCATCCGGAAAACGCTTGGTGCTAGAAGGCAAATCATAAGCATCACGTCCCGGAATACCGATCTGGCTTAGAAACTTGGAAACATCATCTAACTTCATGAAAATAACCTCCTTGTAGATATAAAATCTTAATGATTGTTCTTACAAAGCTCTTGAGCAAATATCATGCCACCGGCTGCCCATCCCCATTTTGAGGCAAACATACCAGTGGCCATGCTTTAGCTGGAGAGACCACATGATCATCTCCGGCGAGTTCTGTATCAAAATCGTCCACTGCCTGTGCCATGTTAAAACACGAACATTCATATATCCGGAGCTTTCAACTTAATGCCTTCTCCAACAGCTGTACCGGATGCATTACCTGCAAAGGCAGGTTCTCCTTTCTTAGTCCATAGCTGATTTGCATCATACATGCCGGGCAGCAGGTAACAACCGTATCTGCTTTCGTATCTTTGATGTTTTGAATTTTTTGCGCCAGGATCTTTCCGGACAGGTTTTGATGAAAGAATTCATAAGCTCCTGCTCCACCGCAACAACGATTGGAATCTTTCATTTCTACCAGTTCAACACCGGGTACACTGGTGATAACAGTGCGCGGCTCCTCCGTTATCTTCTGTCCCCTTACTAAATGACAAGGCTCATGGTATGTTACCCTGCAATTAACTTGTTTTAAGGGCATGGCTTCCCACGTTTTCTGTTCCGAAACTAATAGTTTGTTTAAGTCAATCACCATACTGCTAAATAGCCGTGCCTTTTCCGCGTAATCAGGATCGCCGGCCAGCAGTTCCCCGTATTCCAACAAGGCACTGCCGCAGGTGGCACAATCGGTGGTAACATACTTTATTTCCTGGTTCAAAAAGTAATCAATATTGAGTTTAGCCAGGCGCTTGGCCTCTTCAAAATCCCCGGCACTTTGATGAGGCCCGCCGCAGCATTGGACTTCCGGAACGACTATGCCAATGTTCAGCTTCTGCAATACCCTAACGGCCGAAGCTGCCACTTGACTGAAGAAATGATTGGTAGCACACCCAACAAAAACTCCTACTTTATACCGAGGCTGAGGCAAATCATGCACCAGTTCATAAAGCATGTCTCGAAAACTCTTGGGAGGGATGACTGGCATTCTCTCCTCCATACCTTTCAACTGCCCCATCAAATTTAAAACTCCGGATTTATTCACCAACCACTTGATGCCACTCTTTTGATAAAAACGCATCACTTTGGTGCCCACCTTGAGATTACGTTTATTGGACAGCCCGGCACGATAAGCCAGCCTATAATAAAGAGGAAATCCTACCTGAGCGCCAGCCTGGCTGCGTGCATACATCATGATTTTGTCTGTTTCTACGGAAGCAGGACAATTAGACACACAGGCCCGGCACAACAGGCAATTCCCGATATACTCATTGACACTTTTATCCCTACCCCAAGCAAATTTCCCTTGCTCCAGGCCTTTGACCAACCAAATTCGTCCCCTGGCCACCGTCCCTTCCCTACCATCGACTTTAAAGGTAGGACAGACCTCTTGACAAAAACCGCATTTGTTACATTTACCTAATTCCTGCTTAATTAACTTGTAGTCCACTGTCTTCAACTCCTAACTCTCATGCTAAATACAGGAACCGGTTGTTTTTAAAGAAACAATTGTCTTTATCCATGCACTTTTTGAGCGTTGAAAAGAGCGGGTGAGGTTTATATTCGCCCCGATCCGGAGTAATAGCTCCCTCAGCTTCCTGCACCAGGTAATCAATGGTGGATTTGATCGAGCTCACGCCGGTAAAAAACAGCTGAAAACTGCCTGCTCCTAAATCAATAAACATTCCCGCTAATTGAACGGCTGCTAACTTGGAAAACTTATCCATCACAAGCGGAAGTTGTTTTTTGCTGAAAGAACCAATCAACTGATCTAGTTGACTTACCTGCCGGTAAGCACCAGTATATTTGCACCAATATTCACTTGTTTCCATGTTTTGTAGATCGAGGCCGTGAACGCGAGCAATTTGATGCAGTTTGTTAAAAAAGTCCTCAATTACCGGTTTGGATCCTTCCATGCTCACAGCCATGACAGCCTTTGGATACCGGCAGCCGTCACAGCCGGAGTCCTGCCCTAAACTATACAAGTGACAAGCCACTAAGGGAGCGCCTATATTTTTCACCTGGTCGAGGATCATGGCTGCTTGAGGAAGCTCTTTTAGGGAAAACAGCAAAGTACACTCTTGCAGCGGGCGGGGTTGCAGCTTGAAAGTGATTTCCGTAATAATTCCCAAGGTGCCGCGGCTGCCATTCAGCACCCGTGAAAAATCGTACCCGCTGACGTTCTTGACGGTTTTCCCGCCTGAACGAATAAGCTCACCGTCCCCATTTACAAAAGCGATCCCCAAAATATAGTCGCCAATGTTACGATAAGCATATTTAAGGTAGCTGTCCTTGTTTTCCGCCACCAGCCCTCCTAGGGTACGGTTATCATCGATGTATTTGGCGGGCAACCACAGGTTGAATTTCTTTAATGTCTCTTGCAATTGACTCAAGGACAACCCCGGCTCCACCGTAACCGTCAGGTTATTGGGGCTGATATCAAGAATCTTGTCCATCTTCGCGACAGAAATAATAACCGTATTCGGGCATTTGTCTTTAAAATGCCTGGCGAGCCTGGTACCGTTGCCGGCGGGGACGATATTATAACCGTTTCCCTTAGCCTCTTGTACCAGTTGCTCGACTTCTTGGGAATTATACGGGTAAAAAATCCGGCTAACTCCCAGGTCTTTCCATTGGGGACATAGTTGCCCCTCTGAGTTGGTTAAATAATCGGTCACACAATCACCCCCTTAAGGCTCGCTCATTTCAAAAATTTTGCCTGGGTTTAGGATCTGTTCAGGATCAAAGGTCAGTTTGAGTCGTTTCATGAAATTTAACTCAGTCGCACTAAATTGCCATGGCATAAATCTAATCTTTTCTAACCCAATCCCATGCTCACCGGTAATGTTACCTCCCAAATCTATAGCAAGCTGCAGGATCTCGTCGCTGGCTTTCTCCGCGGCTTCGAATTGTCCGGGAACACTGTAATTGAACATGATGGCCGGGTGAAGGTTACCATCACCGGCATGAACGGTTTTGCAAATAATCAATCCGTATTTCTTGCCAATTTCAGCTGCACCGCTCATAAAACGACCGATCTTATCTACCGGAACGGACGGGTCATGAACCAGCTGGGCTTCACCCAGCAAACCGAAAATACCGTTAATGGCCGTTCTGGCCCACCATAACTGAGCCCTTTCCGCCGCTTCTGTGGCTTGCCGGTAACTGAGAGCATTGTTGGCTTCAAAAAACTTAATGATTTCCGCCATTTGGGTTTCCAATTCAATTTCGTAGCACGCTACCTCAACAATCAATACTGCTTCTCCTTCAGAGGGCAAATCTACGTTGAGATATTTAATCAAAGACTTAACAATAACATCATCCATAATTTCCAAACTGGCAGGCAGGATTCCATGAGCGATAATCTCGGAAACCGCATTCCCGGCATCCTCAAGACTGCCAAAGACTGCCAGCAGTGTTCCTACTGCCTCCTGGCACCTGGTGAGACGCACCATGGCCTTGGTTATGACGCCTAGAGTACCCTCTGAACCGCAAAACAGGTTGGTAATATCAGGGCTTTGGTACTCCTGATCCATTTCCCCTGTATAGACCACATCGCCGTTAGCCAGGACTATTTCCAAGCCGGTAATATGGTCCCTGGTATTACCATACTTGACACAGTGCATGCCGCCGGCATTTTCAGCAATGTTACCGCCTAACATGGAGGCTCTTTGGCTGGCAGGATCAGGGGCAAAGAAATATCCATATTTTTCCAATTCATGCTGCAAGTCCAGGTTGGTAATTCCCGGTTGCACGATGGCCCTTTCATTAATCACATCCACTTCCAATACCTTATTCATTCTGGAAGTGGCGATCACAATACCACCTTGAATGGGCACCGCGCCACCGCTTAAACTGGTACCACCTCCCCTGGCTACTACGGGCACCTTGTAAGCATTGGCCAGCTTTATTATTTGTGATACTTGCTCTGTACTCTCCGGCAAAACCACCACCTGGGGTAAATGGAAATAGATCGATGAATCATAGCCGTAGGTCTCTAAATCAGCTTTTTCCGTCAGTGCGTTTTTCTTGCCGACTATTTTGCTTAATTGCCTTACTAAGCCGGGAACATCCAAGCTTACCACTCCTTCCAGAAAGCCGGATCCTTACGCTACAGTTGAGACGGTCTCAACAGTAAGCGACCGGCTTTATCAAATATCATTGGTTGGGATGGCCCTATTTGCTTTACATCAGGATTGGTCTTGATTTCTTCCCATAAGGGTTGTGATACCAAGATCTTTTTCAAAGATAAAGTATTTTTAATGAATACGATCCGGGCTTCAGGCACGGTGACCCTGTAGCA
Organism: Clostridia bacterium; assembly: GCA_012840125.1. Lineage (NCBI taxonomy): Bacteria > Bacillati > Bacillota > Clostridia > Clostridia bacterium. Next base: position 44,411 of record DULZ01000053.1, read on the forward strand.
GGTTTTGATGGCAACCGCCAGCGCTTCTTGCTCCGACTTCATAACCACGGGAATCCTGGCCGGATTCAGATTGGCGGCGGTAATACAATTGGCATACAAATCATTGAAATTAATTTTGTTTACCAAGTCTCTTGTGGTGACATCAGCCATTCCGATACCGCAGGCATTGCCATGAGACTTTTCCGTCAAATCAAACACAACCAGTCTTTGATAACTGGGCCCGTCAAAACCGGGAAGACCGGATCCGTGCCGCCCCACCACATTCGGATCCATGCCGGAACCGCTGATGTCTTTTCCAATTTCCTCAACCACCAAAACATCGAAGCCCCGCGGAATGATCCTCGGCATTAAGTTCTTAGCTTCCAACAAGAGTTGGGGCTCACGCCAGGCAAAATCTTTGGCAGCAACTGCTTCAATTCTGGCTGTTTTATTCTCTGCGTTTTCTATAATGGCTACTCCAAACAATACCTTCGCTTTGGCCAAAATTACTTTCCCAATCTCCGGAATCAACCGGTGAAACCGGTCAAACCCCATCGCATGAACAGCCGTAGCGCCCCGGTGATTGCCCAAACCGATGACCAGCATTTTCATTAAACCGCTTTCAAAAGCAGCTTTGAAATCCGTATGTGCTTTCACCCGGTTAATGATCACAATTCCATCGGCCTCAAAAGCATGTTTATCAATATAAACAGGCACTCCTGCTTCAAAAGTACCAAGCTCCACTACTTCCATGCCTGATAGTACCGGGACGGCCATGGTGTCCTCCGAAATCCCGTATGCTTTTAATATCTCTCTTTGTCCCTCCGGATCCGCTCCGCCGTGACTACCCATGGCCGGTACGATAAAGGGGTAACCGCCTTGCCGTTTAATGTTCTCAATAACATGCCTGACGATAGTTCGAAGGTTATCAATCCCCCGGCTGCCTACCGCAACCGCAATGCGCTGCCCGGGCTTAATTTGATCCAATATGCCCTTTTTCCCTAATTCCTCATCAATTGTCTTTTCTATCTGCGCCAATGCCTGGCCGGCAAAATACTGCTCCACGGGAACCAGCTCCGGAAAGTCACAATCATATCCCCCGTCAATCTTGACAGACAGCTTTTCAAACACGGGTTTGCCTCCTCAAATTTCTCTTTACGGTAATTCCTAGGCCGGTCCCTTCGAACCACAATTAAGCCATACCTAGGAGTCTGGGCAGGAACATCACTATCTCAGGAACCAGGATAAAGAGCAGCAATACAAGACAAAGTACAATAATAATCGGGACTACTTGTTTGACAATGGCCTCAAATGATACCCCTGCTATACCTTGGGCGACAAACAAGTTTACTCCAAGAGGAGGAGTTAAGAAACCGATACACAAGTTAATGGTCATAACAACCCCAAAAAACATGGGATCCCATCCTACATTCTTAATAATGGGAACCAGCAATGGCGCCAAGAGGACAATATTGGAAATGGTATCCATAAACATGCCGCCGATCAGGAGAATACCCATGCAAATCAGCATAATTCCTAAAGGACTTTGGGTAACGCCTAACATCCAAGCAGTAATCATTTCTGGTATTCTTTCGATGGTTAATAAACGGCCAAAAGTATTGGCACCGCCTAAAACAATCATGACGATGGCGGATAGAATGGCCGCCTCCTCAAGACACTCGGTGAAAACTTTCCAGTTGAGATCTTTTGTCACGAACAAACCAACCAAGATAGCATAAACACAACCAACAACGGCTGATTCCGTGGGAGTGAAAAAGCCTCCGTAAATACCTCCTAAGACAATGATCGGCATCAGCAAAGCCCATTTGGCATCCCAGCATTGTTTCAGGACCCAAAGGAAACCGCCTTCCCGCGGCATGCCCAAATAGCCTCTTTTCTTGGACACGAAATAGTTGTAGAACATTAACGCAACTCCCATGATAATACCGGGAACAATGCCGGCAGTGAACATACCAATAACTGATACGCCAACGGTGGCCCCGTAAACGATCATGGGTATACTGGGAGGGATGACCGGACCAATAGTACTGCCACCGGCCACTAGTGCAGCGGTATAATCGGCGCTATAGCCTCTTTTGGACATGGCAGGGATCATGATTGCTCCAATAGCGGCCACAGTTGCCGGTCCTGAACCGGAGATAGCGGCAAAAAGCACACAAGCTACAATCGCCGCCATACCTAAACCGCCGGCTACGCTGCCGATAACAGCCTCACCAACTCTCACAAGACGGTTTGCAATATCGGTTTTACCCATCAATTCCCCGCATAACATAAAAAAAGGAATAGCCATCAAGGAAAAGGAATCCGCTGTGATGACCATATTTTGCGACAGCATGCTAAACAAGGGACTGCCGGGATAAAAGACGATTAACGCCAAAGCACTGGATAAGGCCAACGTTACGGCAATTGGAACCGTTAATATCAACCCTGCAGCGATGGCGCCAAACAATAACGCAACCATTCAACCTCAACCTCCTTAACTCGGACTTCTGCTTCGAATTAACCCTTACTGAAAAACCACTCTTTAAGAGCAGGCAGCAGGCACACCTGAATGAAGCGAATACCCATACCTAACAATCCCAAGAAACCGGCCAAATACATGATCCAAATCGGGACCATGGGCATACCGGTGAACACTTGCCCTTTAGCCGCCACATTAACGGTCAATTCAAGCAACTTGTAAGACAAAAAAAGGCAGAACACAGCCGCAATAAGATCTCCGATGAAGAATAATACTTTCCCCTTCTTTTCCCCTAAGGCCACGGCCACAAATGAAACCCGTAAATGCTGCTTTTTCTTAGCCGCTAAACTGGCTCCAATTAAACTAATCCATACAAACATTAAACGGGCCATCTGTTCTGCCCAGGAAAAAGTAAAAGAAAACACATATCTGGTAATCACTTGGCTGAAAACAAGAATCAAGAGTACAGTAAAGATGACAATGATCAAATTCTTCTCAAAATCATCTAAGAATAGTGCCAATCTTTTTAACAATGGTCAAAACCTCCTTTGCCCATTAATTTGGCAAGCCGGGCCGCTGTCAACAGCGGCCCTTATCATCCCTAGAAACCTTCCTGAGCATCTAATATCCTCTGAATGTAGTCGGCGCCTATCTTGTCACGGTTCATATCATAGACAACCTGAGCCGCATCCCTAAATGCTTGTCTTTCTTCCGGGGTCAATTCGATGATCTGGCACTTGCCGGAATCAATAATGGCTTGCTTGTATTTCCGGTCATCCTCTCTGGACATTTCTCTTTCCAAAGATGTTACTTCTTTGGCGGCTTCACGCAGTATCTGTTGCTGTTCCGGCGTAAGCTTGTCCCAGGTTATTTTGGAAATCAGCAAAGGAATGGCATCGTAAATATGTCCGGTTTCCGTGATGTACTTTTGACATTCATACAAACCATTGAGATAGATGTTTACGTAGGGGTTTTCTTGACCGTCAATGATGCCTTGCTGCAAGCTGGAGTACAGTTCAGAGAATGCCATCGGAATAGCACTGGCTCCCAAGGCATTGAAATGCTGCATATGCCGCTCGTTTTCCATGGTTCTGAATTTAAGTCCCTTCATGTCTTCCGGTTTGCGCACTTCTCTGTTCGAGGTTGTAATATGCCGCCATCCTTGGGTCCAATAAGCAAGACCGACTAACCCGCTTTTCTCCAAATCAGCAAACAATTCATCCCCAATTGGTCCGTCAAAAACCGCCTCCGCGGCAGCCTCGTTCTTGAAAAGATACGGCAATTCAAAAACCGCCGTCTTATCAGTAAATCCGGCAATATTAGATAAGTTTGGCAAACACATGTCTACGGAACCAAGCTGCATTCCTTCAAGCATCTGCCGGTTGTCTCCCAAAGTGGCGTTGGGGAAGACATCTACTTTAATGGTCCCATTGCTTTTCTGTTCTACCAATTTCGCAAACTCAAGAGCTCCTCTATGCAGCGCCGTCGCTTCAGTAACGTTATGTCCTAAACGCAAAACTATTGGTTGTGCAGTCGCCTCTTTTTGTTCAGCAGGCTCCTGAGAAGGGGACGAACCACCGCCGCCACAGCCCGCCAGCAAGCTCGCCATGAAAACCACTACTAAGAAAAGAGCAACTTTCTTTTTCATGTGTTTTCCTCCTCTGCAGTGTAAATCCTTAGTACACATAAAAGTCTTTCTCCCCATCACACTGTTACTCCTTACCCCTGTTCTGGCTGTTCTAACACTGCGTTATGCTATACCGAAATCACCTCCTGGATTCCCTCAATTCCATTTACTCTTTAAACGTTCAGAGTCAGAAAAAGCAGCTTATTTTGTGAAAATTACCACATAAATTGTCATATGCAAGATTTAGGCCAATTATATTATTGTTTATAAAAAACCACAATTTATCGTCCGCAATCCCACTTCCACGCGCAAAACCGCCCAGAGATCGAAATTTCTCTCGATCTCCATGAGCTATTAAAATCCTATTGTCATTTGCTAATGTCTAATATTGATACGTTAATTGTTCTATCTTAAGACATTCCCTCATGACAGGGGGACATGGCGAAAAAATGGACTCCATTATGAGGAGGGGTGTAGAGGGATAATGATAAATCAAATACTGAATAAGCTTCCCAACATGAACTTAAAAGCCATGGAAGGGGAATATCGTTGCCGGCTTTAAGTTTGGTATCAGCGGCTCCCTGTCCTTTGATGAGCGTTTGACCATGATGGTGAAGGCCCAATGGCTGGCTAAAGCCAACAGTCGTCCCAACTTGTCCTGAATGAATTAATCAACAATGCTAATATGATTTAGCTTAAACGGCCAAGTTTAAGGGCGACCGCTTATAAAAATGAGAAAGGTGGTACCACAGCTTAATTATCTATGTTACACTTCAAACAAAAATAAATTTAACAAATCGCCTTGAATAACAGATATCCTAGGCAACCATAACTATTGTTAACGCCGAGGATCAATATTTTGCTGCAGATCCCTGGGAAGGGTGTTTGAACATGAAGATACCGATCATTTATGAGGACAATCACCTGCTGGTGGTGGAAAAGCCACCGAATATGCTGTCTCAGGGGGACGAAACGAAGGATATGGACTTGCTGAGCTTGCTCAAGCAAGATTTGAAAGTGAGGTACCATAAACCGGGTAACGTGTTTTTAGGTCTCGTGCACCGGCTGGACCGGCCCGTGGGCGGGGTGATGGTTTTTGCCAAAACCTCCAAAGCCGCCTCCCGGCTGACCCAGCAGATCCGGGACAATGAATTCACCCGCATCTACCTGGCCGTGGTCCATGGAAAACCGCCGCAACAAGGGAGGCTGGTGCACTACCTGTGGAAAGACCGCGCCAGCAATATGGTTTCCGTGGTGGAGGAGGGCACGGCGGGAGCCAAACCGGCCGTTCTTGAATATGAGGTAATGGATACCGTGAACAACCTCAGCATGGTGCGGATCCAGTTATTCACCGGCCGGCCCCACCAGATCCGGGTGCAGTTTGCCGCCACCGGGCATCCCATCTATAACGACCACAAGTACGGCCTCGGCTATCCCATCACCGGGGACGTGATTGCCCTGTGGTCCCACAAAGCCGAGTTCAACCATCCTACCCGGAAGGAAAGAATGTCCTTCACCAGCTGGCCCGAACCTCAGGTGCCCTGGACCTATTTCCCGAAGCAATACTAAAGCCTTCCGGCTGCGAGCGACGCAGCACGGAAGGCTGAATTCTTAACCCCGGCTCAACTTTTCCGCGGCGAAAAGGGCTGCTCCTAAGGCGGCGGTGATCTGGGGATCTTCCGGAATCACCAGCTCATCTCCTAACCGCCGGCTCAAAGCCTGAGCCACCCCTTGATTTCTCGCCACCCCGCCGGTGAAGACCACCGGCCACTCCAGTCCCGTTCGTTCCGCCAGGGCCGCCACCCGGGAGGCCACGGCATCACAGATGCCGGCCAGGATTTGTTCCTTGGGGATGCCCTGGGAAACGTGGGAGATGACCTCGGATTCGGCAAAGAC
>DULZ01000054.1 GCA_012840125.1 Clostridia bacterium
ATCTTCATAAGAACACCTCAGTATCCATCGGCAGCCCACACCTCGTGCTTGTCTTGTTTGACTCAATTATACATGTTTCGACAGAATGTTTCTACAAAACACCCTGCTGAATTAGGCACAAAAAACCTCCTCATACTCAGGCGGTTATCATCACCAAGCCAAAGGCCGGAGGCATAGAAGCGATCGAGCCCCCCAAGTTGAAGGCGGAACCGAAATGTGCTAAGATCGGCCCATAAAAGAACATGGGGCGAAAGGTGACATAGATGAAACAACAACGGCCGTATCCCAAAGTGAAGATATCCCGCAAGGCAGAACGCAGCGTCAAGAACGGGCATCCCTGGATATACGGGGAAGAGATTCTTGCCACCGACGGCGAGCTCCAGGACGGCGGGCTGGTGGATGTGTTGGCCGGCAACGCCTATATGGGTACCGGCTTTTACAACAGCGCCAGCAAGATCACCGTGCGCCTGATTTCCCGCAACGCCAACGACGTCTTTGACGCTCGCTTCTGGCGCCGCCGGGTGGAGTATGCAGTTCGCTACCGCCAAACGGTCATGCCCGGTGCGGACTTTACCTGCTGTCGCCTGATTCACGGTGAGGCTGACCAGATGCCGGGGCTGACCGTGGACCGCTACAGCAGCCTCCTATCGGTGCAGGTCACTTGCCTGGGCATGGAACTAATTAAGGATACCATCTATCGCGCCCTTTGGGATGTTCTTACCGCCATGGGCGAGACTGTCACCGGCATTTACGAGCGCAATGACATAGCCTTGCGCGCCAAAGAAGGACTGGCAGAATATAAGGGTTGGTACCTGCTTGCTGACATGCCGGTACCGGCATCGGCCGTGACGGAGATCTGCGAAAACGGCGTGCGATACCTGGTGGATGTGGAAAACGGGCAGAAAACCGGGTTTTTTCTTGACCAGAAATATAACCGGGCCGCGGTGGCCAGGATTGCCAAAGGCAAGCGAGTACTGGACTGCTTCACCCATACAGGCTCCTTCGGCCTTAACGCCGCTTTAGGCGGGGCGGAGCATGTAACCTGTGTGGATGTCTCCCAATCCGCCGTCGACATGGCCAAGGCCAATGCCGCCCGCAACGGTTTGGACGGCAAAATGGATTTCCTGTGCGAGGACGTGTTTGAACTGTTAACCAGGCTGGCAGAACAGAAATGCCGGAACTATGACCTCATCATCCTGGACCCGCCGGCCTTTACCAAGTCCCGCCAGACGGTGCAGGCCGCAGCCAAGGGGTATAAAGAAATTAACCTGAAGGCCATGAAGCTGCTGCCCCGGGGCGGGTACCTGGCCACCTGCAGCTGCAGCCATTTCATGACCAATGAGCTGTTCCGTCAAGTACTAGCCGGCGCGGCAAGGGATGCCGCCGTATCTTTAAGGCAGGTTGAAGCCCGCCAGCAGTCCCCGGACCACCCTATCCTCTGGAATGTGCCGGAGACGGACTACCTTAAGTTCTACATTTTCCAGGTGGTATAACCGGTGTTCCGCCGTCCTCGCAATGCCGGCAGAACAGGCCGCCGCCCCTCATCTTCCCGCCTGACAGCTTAGTGCACCGGGCATCCCAAACAGGACAGGGCCTTTGCCGGTAGTGCGCCCTGCCACTTCCGGGGGGATGCCTTTATTTTTTGCCTCCGCAAATCTATGCTTTTCCAGACGGAGTTCGTCCCCAGGCACCACCTAAACGGACCAAGAAATCAAAATCCTTCAAAAACCAGGCCGGGCCTGGCCGCAACCGGGCATGTGTACCGGTCGTCTACCCCCGGCCTTGTCTTTTGGTTGGGGCGCTTGAAAACACTTCCAAAAGCCGTTGACGGGAGAAGATGGCAAGGGGTAGAATTTAGTTATTAAGTGAACAAATCCTGCCCGCAGACCCTCAAAGGCGCTTGCTGGGCCTCTGGCATCATTAGACCATAGGGCCCATAACGTGGGGCAGGTTTTTTAGCGAAGAGCTGGGCCTATCACTCAAGGCATGCATACCGGCAGCTAGGAGGAATGATGCACATGGCAGGTTTATGTCCGGGTTGTTTAAGGCGTTACAAATATGCGTGGTCCAAGCCTCGATGTGATTGCGGGCTCAGACTCCTCGACGTCAGTGACGAACTGGTGCGCGCGGTTAAAAGGCTCATAAAGCTCGGCTTTGAAGTATACGGGGCCCACCACGTTACCTTTGAGAACCGGCACGGTAATGGAAAACATACAGGAATCTATATCGAGTTTAACTCATTATATCCTGATTCAATATTTTATCAATTGCCACCGGACTGGAAATTAATCGCCTTTAGACGTGAACTAGGCGATAACAAGGTATTGGAATTCTCCATCCTTACCGGCAAATGTGAATACCCGCCCAACAAGTGCGACGATGAGAGCATTAAATTGGACATGGAAGCGACCATATCAAACCTGGAAACATGGTTAAAAGGAAAGGACCCCGAGCTCATCAAAGCTTTGTTGCTGTTATCGGGGTGCGGATAAACACCAGTATGACAAAATGGCCGTTATATCGGTTGGTCTTCGCAGCGCGCGAGCCCAAATGGCAGCTTGCAGACTGGATCGATGCTGTTCCGGCAGGGTGCCATTATGATGCATAAACGGTCTCATCAAGGCCAGGAGGCGGCTGCTGGGCATTGGCAAAGCCGGTCCAAGCGTGCGTCATTTCACATACTCACAAAGGAGAGATGCCGCATGATGACAATGTGTCCCAGGTGTTTCGAGTTGTACATGCAGTTCTGGACTAAACCGCGCTGTGCATGTAATGAGGAACCCATACGGATAAGTCCTGAACTCATATACCTGGTTCAGTTACTGTTGGAAAGGGAATTAAAAGTGACTTCTGCCCTTTGCCGTACCGTTAATGATGAAGACAGCGGCGGGAAAATTACACAAATTAACATTGAATTTGGAGAACACTATCCACGGGAACTCTTCCCGGAACTGCCTCCCGAATGGTCCGTATACGCATTTGACCTGGTCAAGGATCATGAAGTAATCAAGAGTAATTTGACCGGCTTAAGCTGTGAATGCGTGCATCCCCCTGGTGAGTGTGACGAAGACAACGTCTTCTTCGATACCATGCTTACCATAAGCAACATGGAAACTTGGCTCAAAGACCGGCTCGACCCGGAAGCCTGCAAAGCCGTGTTGACTTTTTTGCGCCCATAAGATGGATGAGGTGATTGGATATGGTGATCATGTGCCCGCAATGCTTCGAGCTATATACTGAACTCTGGCCGGTACCTTGCTATAAATGCCAGACTAAAACCATAGAAACGGCGGTGGAACTTGCTACCCTGGTCAAACTACTGATAGAAAGAGGCTTCAAGATCGCATCGTCCAGCTGTTATACGGTCAAAAGCGAAAAAGGTGTTGGCAAAACCACTCACATGATGATTAAATTCGGAGAGAAATACCCGCCGGAACTATTTCCCGAACTGCCTTCGCCATGGCAGGTAACCACATACCACCCTGTCATCGATAAAGAAGTAAAGGAATATGAATGGACGGGTTTGGCCTGTGTTTGCGAGCATCCTCCCGGCGAGGATACCGAGGACATCATTAACTTCGAAAAACGGGTCGCCGGCTATGACATGGAAACATGGGTGGAAACTCACCTGGATCCCGAAGCATGCCAGACGATGCTGACATTCTTAAGAGGCTATTAAGAGAACCCGCTGGTCCGGATCAAACCTTGTCGCCCGGCACTATTTAGGAATGCGGGATTCACAAGGCACCCCTACCTGGCACTTACCACAGCCGTAGCGGGGAGCGAATCTTGCGCGGGTTTGTTCTAAGAAGGCCGCGCACGGTTTATGGTCCTTACCCTTTTCCATGGTAATGGCCCGGGCCGGGCAGTTCTTGACACACTTGCCGCACATGGAACAATATTCATAAATATTTTCGTACTCCCTTGAATCAGGCGGCAAATACAGTTCCGTGATAATACTGCCAAATCTCCCGGCGACACCTTTGGGTGTGATCAGTCCTTTCGAAAGCCCGAAAGTACCCAGCCCGCACACGAAAGCCACATGCCTTTCCGACCAGTTGCTTGTAAATCCGGATTCATGTTGAGTACCCCCCGCATTGGACCAGAATCTCTGGTCCAATGCCGGTACAAGACTGTCGTACCCTTCATCGATTAATGCAGTTTTTAAATACAGGCTCAGTTTATTCACGAAGGCCTGCCCCTCAATTCGCCCATGCAGCCATTCGGCAGCAGGCCATGACTTTTCCTTCCTGTTCCCCATCTTGACGGCCGCGGTGAATGGCAAGAAAAATGATATGACCGTCCTGGCTTGCGGCAGCCATTCCTTAGGGGTCATGAAGTGCTTCCCTATGGCGGCGGGCTGTTTCAGTTTTGTAAAGTACTCATCCCCTGTAGCCCCAAATGCCACCAAGGGAGCTTCAAAAATCCTCATGCCCACCACATCCCCGGAAATGGCAATTTCCTTTGATATGTAGTTATCTTCTGAATCCTCAACAAAGTCCTGCGCCATTCTGATCAAGGATTGCTTATCCACCGATCTATCCCTCCATGGCCCGAAGCTAAATATTTAATCGCTTTGATAACATCCGCCCCAACAATAATATCTTTGCGTAAGCTGGATTTGTATTTATACCTTTGTTCAATAACTCTGCCGCCACCGTGGGGATGGTTCCTAAAACGGACAGGTTTAGAGCCATTTCTTTTACATAAGTAAGGATAGCATCTTTATCATTACAGCAGGGATCAATACATCCCACTCAAAGACCGGTAAATCTCGTTTTATCCACTGCATTTAACCACCCGGGAAAGATACCCTTGCTAGTGGAAAGGTCAACGACACCTGCCCGACACACTCCCCAGGGCTTTAGTTGACGAAAGGGTTTCCTCCGAATACTGTATGTTGACTATGCGCGTGTATCTTCGCAAAGCATCCTCCCGTCATGGGCTTCCCCGCAATAGGGAGAAAGGGAATCTTTGAAATATCATCATAACTGTTTATGGAATCCGGCTTGAAATTCATGCTATCCAATATTTTCCTGTACTCGGCACAATGATCATAATGGTACTGGCAGTTTTCCTTCACGGCTTTAACAAATAACTCTTGCGTATTAAATATGTCAAAAGGATCCGGGGCATTGAATAAAAGCCTTCTGTATTTCATGCCTTTACTCCCTTCACTGGGTTGAATGTCCGCCGCTTTCCGCCGGGCAGGCTTTTCCCATCCTACTCCTCTACCCTTGCCGGTACGTTAAGCACTCCACGAGGATCGAGTTGATGATGTTTTGATGCCTATCGCTATTTGCGATAGCATCCGTACCCGGTCACAGGTCAATGGGTTTTGGGGCCATTCTCGAAAATTAGTAGTATTCAAGGCTCTGGGCTTGTTATATTTTTTTCCGGGTTAAAATAGCTCCCACCATGGCCCCAATGAAGGCAAACGGAGCAATTCTCACGAACAACCACTCAAAAATGTGGAATCCCACGCCAAGAACTGCGGTTTCGGGGTCGCTATAATCCCAATTCAAGTAAGGACTGCCGGCTACTAGCAAAACCGCAAAAATGACTATTATGACGGCACAGAGGGAGATACAAAGCCAATGCAGCATATTACGCCTTGCCACCATGATTTGAGCAAGCTGCGCGTTGATGACCTCCAGCTTTTCCGATATCGCCTTTAAGTCATCCACCTGTGGAGGGTCAATAGTCTCTCCCAGCAGAGTGCTTACAGGCACTTCCAATACTTCCGAGATGGACATCAACATTTCGGCATCGGGAACTGACAAGCCCTTTTCCCATTTGGAGACGGTTTGTCGAGCCACATTTAGCTTGATAGCAAGTTCTTGCTGGGTAAGTCCTTTGGCTTTTCTGAGCGCTCTAATGTTTTCACTCAGCATTCGCGAAAACCTCCTTTCTCCATCATTTTAGTCCCTCACCTGCCGTTGCCACAAGCAACGCAAATTAACATCCCATTGATAATCACCATGCTCTTTTGTGGGACAGAAGAACAACCGTCTCCCCATGGGTTGAGTTGGTGGAATCGATGTCTGCAGGCTATTCTAAAATAGAGTATTGATAGCCTCATAGGTCATGATGTAAATTAACAGTACTGGGCAGCGCGCGTGAAATAAGGCGAATGTCTTATGGTGCATTTTGATACTTGTTTTGTTTGCCGCTTGACAAAATGACTGGTTCATTTCGGTTGCATGAATGCCCTTTAGTTTTAGAAGCGAGAGAGAATAAAGGTTTGACCACATTAACATTTATTAATCGAAAGGAGTATGAAGCATGGAAAACGGGATAGGTTTTTCCCCATCCGGCTGGGATGAAAACGACAGTAAGACTTTCATAGATTATGGTTTGTTTTTTGTTCCTGACAGGGAAAGACAACATGAAATCATATGCAGTGCCCTACCCGAAACCACCTGCTCAACCAAAATAGTGGATCTATGCTGCGGTGACGGCCTGCTGGCCAAGGAAATCCTCGGAAGGTTTCCCCACCATCAGCTATACTTGTTCGACGGATCCGTGGCCATGCTGGAAAAGGCCAAAGCGAACCTGGGCGAATATATTGACAGGGCAGTATTTACACGTTTCGACCTGGCCAAAGACGATTGAAGGCAGTTCCCCTGGAAAGTGCATGCCGTGGTATCATCTTTGGCAATTCATCACCTGGACGATGAAGGAAAGAAAAAACTGTTCCGGGATCTTTCTTCAAACCTTGTAAGCGGGGGAGCTTTAATAATTGCCGACGTGGTAAAGCCGGCCTGTGAAGCAGGCAAGAAAATAGCCGCCAGAGATTGGGATGATGCTGTATATAAAAAGTCGATGGAGCTTCTGGGCAAGCCTGATGCTTATGAATATTTTAAGAAGCTGAACTGGAATATGTATGCAGATCCTAATCCGGATGAGGAAGACAAACCATCGACTTTGTTTGACCAACTAAAATGGCTTGAGGAAGCCGGACTGGTAAATATAGACGTTTTTTGGATGAAAGGCGGGCATGCGATCTTTGGAGGCTATAAACCCTAATGGCTTGAAAGAGCTGCATCGTAGAATAGTTAAAGGGGCAGCGTAAAGCCACCCCTATCCTCGGCAGAACCCTGTCAGGCCCTCGGGTTGCTCTCCAGCATGGCCCTATCCTCCTGACAGGTAAGAGCCAAGTATATTATCACCAATTTATGACAAACTAATCCCAAGCTAGCAAGGCAGGCATTAAGGGACAAAGCCATTTACACAAAACAAGATTCACTCCCCCGCCATGATCGTCCCCCTCCTTCAGCCAGCTGTAAACTTATTCAAGGAGATTCTTCAAGCAGCGAATTTGCCCTAAGATTTCCCGGTATTCGATCTCTAAAAGCTCTGGATCATCCTTCTTGGAGGGCATAGAGATTTTACTTATTACCTCCGTCAAACGAGTTTCTAAGAGTAAGATTTCTTCCTCGATCTGCTCTTTTTCCCTATCTCTAACTTTTGTCCTACTAGCCATATATTCTTCATAGCTACCCTTGAAAGTTTTAAGCTTGTGATCTTCGATGGTCATGATCTGATTAGCTACTGAATTTATAAAGCGCCGGTCATGAGAGACAAAGAGCAGGGTGTGTTCATACTCTCG
>DULZ01000055.1 GCA_012840125.1 Clostridia bacterium
TCCTCAACCGCTATGTCAAGGAAGGCAGCGCCGCTTTCGCCGGCAAGTGGGAACCCTACGAAGAAGCCAAGCATTGTACGGCTTGCCATACCACTTCCAGTGTCGATATCGGTCCTTCCCAGCAAGGCAAGTTAAACTGCGTATCCTGCCACGACGACCATACCAAGTAACCCCTATATTAACAAAGGGCCTATCCCTAGAGGAAAGACCCTTTTTTCATGCCGTTACCTGATGGCTTCCTTCATCTCGCGCACATAATTGACCACATGGGGGATACAATCCGGACCATGCTGTGCTATGATTTGCACAATGGCGCTGCCCACAATCACCCCGTCGGCAACGCCGGCCACTTCCCTCGCCTGTTGGGGCGTCGCGATCCCAAAGCCCACCGCGCAGGGAATATCTTTCACCCCTTTAATCATCTCCACCATGCCGGCCACCTGGTCACCCAGCTTTTCCCGCACACCGGTCACACCCAGGGAGGAAACACAGTAGACGAAGCCTTCCGCTTCCTGGGCAATCATCTTCATCCGGTCCCCGGAAGTGGGAGCCACCATCGAGATCAACGCAATCCCGTGGGCCCGGCAGTAAGGCAGGAACTCATCCCTCTCTTCAAAGGGAACATCCGGCACAATGAGGGCGTCAACCCCGACTTGGGCACAGCGGGTCATGAATTTCTCCGGGCCGTACACAAACACCGGATTGGCATAGGTCATCAAAGCCAGCGGCACCTGGCACGCCTGCCGCACTCGCTCCACCAGGGCGAAGACCCGGTCTACATTGACTCCCTGGGCCAGAGCCCGCATGTTGGCCCCTTGGATCACTTCTCCCTCGGCCACCGGATCAGAAAAGGGAAGGCCCAGCTCAATTAAATCCGCTCCGGCTTGAGCCATGGCCGGGATGAGGCGTTCCGTGATTTCCAGGGAAGGATCCCCGGCGGTAATAAAAGGAATAAAAGCCTTCCCATTTTGGAAGACAGAGGTCAACCTACTCATGCACATTCACCCCTTTGTAGCGGGCAATGGCAGCCACGTCTTTATCACCGCGGCCCGACAGGCATACAACCACGACCCGGTCTCTACCCAACCGGGGCGCCAGTTTCATGGCGTACGCCACGGCATGGGCGCTTTCAATGGCGGGAATGATACCTTCCGTGCGGGACAGGTATTCAAAGGCCGCCACCGCCTCTTCGTCCGTCACCGCCACGTACTCTGCCCGGCCCCTATCATGCAGGTAAGAGTGTTCCGGACCTACGCCCGGATAATCCAGCCCGGCAGAAATCGAGTAAACGGGGGCAATCTGCCCGTACTCATCCTGGCAGAAATAAGATTTCATCCCGTGGAAAATGCCTAAAGCGCCCCGGTTGATGGTAGCCGCATGGCGGCCCGTCTCCAGCCCGAGGCCCGCCGCCTCACACCCGATGAGCCGCACGGATTCATCCTTAATAAAATCATAAAAGATACCCATGGCATTGCTTCCCCCGCCCACGCAGGCCACGACAGCGTCGGGGAGCCTGCCCTCTTTGGCCAGGATTTGGGCCTTCACTTCCCGGCCCACCACGCTCTGGAAATCCCGCACTATGGTGGGAAAAGGATGAGGTCCCACCACGGAACCGATTACATAGTGGGTGTCATGGAGCCTTCTCGTCCATTCCCGCAAGGTTTCGTTAACTGCATCTTTTAAAGTACCCGTACCGCTGGCCACGGCATGGACCTTAGCCCCTAGAAGCTCCATGCGGTACACATTTAGGGCTTGCCGCACGGTATCCTCTTGGCCCATGAACACCTCACATTCCAAATCCATTAAAGCAGCCGCGGTGGCAGTGGCCACCCCGTGCTGGCCTGCCCCCGTTTCCGCAATCACCCGGGTCTTACCCATTTTCTTGGCCAGCAACACTTGCCCCAGCACGTTATTAATCTTGTGGGAGCCCGTATGGTTTAAGTCTTCTCTTTTAAGATAAATCCTGGCTCCTCCCAGGTCCCTGGTCATTTTTTCCGCATAATACAGCAGGGACGGCCGCCCGGCATACTCCGCCAGCAGCCGGTCCAATTCCCGGGCAAAGGCCGGGTCGTTCCGAAAATGATAATAGGCTTCCTCCAGCTCCCGGAGGGCATTCATCAGGGTTTCCGGCACATATTGACCCCCGTGAACGCCAAATCTCCCTTTCTGCTCCCTCATCTCGCTCCTCCTCACCTGTCTCTTTTCCAGCAATCAAAAAAGCCTTTATCCCTCCTTCAGGGACAAAGGCTGTACTACCTCTGCGGTGCCACCCAGCTTGGCGATGGAATCGCCCACTCATCCACCCCTTTGGTAACGGGCGGGGCTCCCGTAAGTGCCTACTCTCCCAGGGATTTCGGACTTCCCTCGCAAGTCCATTCGGAATAACCTTGGCAACCGCCTTCCCACCCGCCGGCGGCTCTCTGACTGCCAGTCGTTATTCTTACTAGTCTTGCTCATCGGTTTGGCTATATTTCTTATCATGCTAACATTATGCAGCAATCCTTGTCAATATCGAAAATCACCGGGCTTCCCTGGCATAATTTTCTCCCAGTGCTTTGGGTTGGGAAGCACGCCCGGCAAAAATCCCTAATGTCAGCAGCGTCAACACATAAGGCAACATCAGCATGAACTCATAGGGAACCTGCCAACCCAGGCTCTGCATCCTGAGCTGCAAAGCGTCAGCTCCTCCGAAAAACAGGGCGGCCAAGACCGCACCCACGGGATGCCAGCGGCCGAAAATCACCGCCGCCAGGGCCATAAAACCCCTGCCGCTGACCATTCCCTCGGCAAATAAGTTCAAGTGCCCTAGGGACAGGCTGACACCCCCAAGACCGCCGATGGCACCTCCCAGCAGTACCGTCAGATAACGGGTCCCGGTGACGCTGATACCCGCTGTGTCCGCCGCCTGGGGCTCTTCTCCCACCGCCCTGACGGCCAAACCCCAATGGGTACGAAAAAGAACAACCGTCAGGACCGGTACCAGGATGTAACCCAGGTAGACCAGCGGATTCTGCTGGAATAATATGGGCCCAAGCACAGGGAGATCGGACAGGAAAGGAATGGGATACGCCTTGAAGCTGTTGACCGTTACTTGCTGGTCCAAGCCAAACATGGCCCGGAACAGCACGCCGGTGAGGCCCATGGCCAAAATATTGATGGCGGCGCCGATCACGATCTGGTTAGCGCGAAAAGTGATGGATGCCACCGCCAGGATCAAGGACGTCAGGGCACCGGCCAGCATCCCACATAACAGTCCCAGCCAAGGGCTGCCGGTATAATAAGCACCAACTACCCCGGCAAAGGCACCGTTGAGCATTACTCCCTCCAAGCCGATATTCAGTACCCCGGCCCTCTCCGAAAGGGTCTCTCCCTGCGCCGCCAGGGCGATGGGAGTAGCCAACCGGATGGTGGCGGCTACCCAACTGAGATCAAAGACGCTGAGCAGGCTCACGGCAGATCACCTTCCCTCTTTTTGGCCGGCCGGACATATTTCGGCAGTTCTTTGCCGGCAGCACAGGCAATGAAGATAATGGGAATCGCCTGGATGATGAATACCAGCGAGGAAGACAGGCCCACCGTTCGCTGCAGCATCCCCGCGCCGCTGCGGAGGGAGGCAAAAAAGGTGGCCGAGAAAAGGACCCCCACGGGATTAGACTGGGCTAAGAGAGCCACCGCGATGGCATCATAGCCGTAATTGGGCAGGAAAGCATCCCTCAACCGGTACTGGGCTCCCAGGATCTCGGCGGCCCCCGCCAGCCCTGCCAGGGCACCGCTCAACAGCATGCCCGACAAAATGATGGCTTTCGTATTCAAACCCAAATAAGCAGTACACCGGGGGTTTAAGCCCACCATCCGCAGCCGGTAACCCCAGGTGGTGCGCTGCATGATCAACCAAACCACCGCCGCCAGGAGTACGGCCAGCAGGATCCCGGCATGCAGCCGGCTGGCCCCGGGGAACAACAAGGGCAAGCGAGCCGTTTCAGGTATGGCCGCCGATTGGGGCAGACTGACGGTGCCGGTTTCCGCCGGTTCCCGCAACGGACCGTGGACAAAATAGCTGAGCAAATACAAGCCAACATAGTTCATCAGCAGGGTGGTAATGACTTCGCTGACTCCTCTTTTAAGCTTTAAGAAGGCAGGCACCAGCATCCATAAGCCCCCTGCCAAGCAGCCTGCCAACAGGGCGCCGGGCAGGGCCAGCCACCCGGGCAAAGTGAGGGCCGCCCAAGTAGCCGCCAGCCCCCCCACACAAATCTGCCCTTCCGCGCCAATGTTGAAAAAGCCGCTTTTCACGCCTACCGCTACACTTAGCCCGGCTAAAATCAGCGGCACTGCTTTGTTAAAGGTGGTACCGATACTATAGGCATTGCCGAAAGCTCCTTCCCACAAGGCTCCCAGGGCCACCAGCGGGTTTTGTCCTACCAGGACAATCAACAGCACGGTCAGCAGCAAGGACAGCAGCAGGGCCAGGAACACCGTGAAGAAGTGATCAAAAGCGGGCTTCATTGTTTTAGTTTTCGTGGCCATGGGCTTCACCCCCCTTTGGCTCGACCCGGCCGGCCATCATCAGTCCTATTTCTTTCAAGTAGGCTTCTTCCGCCGGTAAGACCCCCAGCACCTGCCCCCGGTACATGACCGCAATCCGGTCGCAAACGGCCAGCAGTTCCTCCAACTCCGTGGACAGGAGTATAATGGAGGCACCTTTGCGGCTGGCCTCCAGCAGCACCCGGTGCACATAATTGGTGGAGCCGATATCCAAGCCCCGGGTGGGTTGATGGGCGATAATAAGCTTTGGCTCCCCGTCGATTTCCCTGGCTAAAACCGCCTTTTGCTGGTTCCCGCCGGAAAGAGCCGCCAGACGGGTGGAGATGCACGAAGTCTTGATTTCGAATTCTTTCACTTTAGCCAGGGCATAATCTTCCACCGCTTGCAAATTTAAAAAACCCTGGCGGGAAAACGGTTTCCGGTTAAATCTCCGGCAGATCAGGTTTTCTGCCAGGGACATGCCCATCACGGTAGCGGTGCCGTGCCGGTCAGCGGGAATGTAAGCCAAACCGCTTTCTGCCAATGCTTTCGGGGAAGCACCTGTCATGTCCCGGCCGGCCCACCGGATCTTACCTGTCTTGGGCCTTTTTAAACCTGCCAGGCAGTGGGCCAGGTTAGTCTGACCGTTGCCGTCCACCCCGGCCACTCCCATGATCTCTCCCTCACAAACTTCCAGGGATAACCGGTGCAGGGGGCTGTCCCCTTCTTCCAACTCGGTGCTGAGGTTTTCCACCCGGAGGAACACTTTATCGCTCTTGGTTTTGCCTTGCTTAGCCGGGGTAACCATCTTGTCACCGACCATCAAGCATGCTAAGTCATCGGCATCTACTTCCCCGGTGACATAGGTGCCTACCAACCGTCCTCCCCGTAAAATGGTAACCCGGTCGCAGATGGCCTTGATTTCATGGAGTTTATGAGTAATGCATATCACCGCATTGCCGCGTTTTACGAAATTCCTTAACAAGTGAAACAATTGTTCTACTTCCGGGGGAGTCAGCACCGCCGTCGGCTCATCAAAAATCAACAGCCTGGCACCCCTAAAAAGAGCTTTAAAAATCTCCACTCTCTGCCGCAGCCCTACGGTTAGATCCTCCACTTTCGCCCAGGGATCCAGCTCTACGCCGTATTCCTTCGCCTTAGCTTCGATCCGGGCGGCCGCTTCCCGGCAGTCGAGCCAGAACTCTCCCTTTTGCCCTTGGCCCAGGATCACATTCTCCGCCACGGTAAGGTTGGGCACCAGCATAAAATGCTGGTGCACCATCCCGATACCCAGTTCGATGGCTTCCCTGGGCGAGTTGATTTGCACAGGCTTACCGTCAACCATAATCTCTCCCGCATCTTGACGATACAAGCCGTAGAGGATATTCATCAGCGTGGTCTTGCCTGCGCCGTTTTCCCCCAAAAGACCGTGAATTTCACCGCGGCACACAGTCAGATCCACTTTGTCGTTAGCTACCAGAGAGCCAAAGGACTTGCTGATCTGCTTCATTTCCAAAATAGGCTGAGACATGGTGATTCCCCTTTGAGGTAGGATTAAGGCAGGACGGTAATATTTCCTTTTACTAATTCCTCTTTGATTTCTGCAATTCTTGCCTCCACTTCCGCCGGTACTTGTCCCCGGAAAGGAGCCAACCCGACGATGTCTTCATGGGCTACGCCAATGGCGTAAGGCTGACCCTTAATGGAACCTTTGACGAATTGTTCTCCAATGAGGTAGACCAGTTGGCTCAGGTCCGACAAAGCGCTGGTCAAAATGGTGTCCGGTGCCTGGTCGTACTGGTCGGTAATAGTGGCGATAGCCTTGGCACCTTTCTCTTGGGCCGCTTGGATCACCCCGGGAGAAGCAGCGTTGAGGTAATAGAAGACGATATCGGCACCGCTTTCCAGGTGAGCCAGGGCCGCCTCTTTGGCCTTAGCCGCATCTTCGAAGCTGCCCGTATACGTACTCAATACCTGAGCATCCGGATTAACATACAAGACCCCGGCTTTGTAACCTTCCAAGGAACGATAGGTAGGCGGGATTTCCATGCCACCGATACCGCTCACCACGTTGCTCTTGGTCATGAGCCCGGCTACCGCGCCGGCCAGGAAAGCCACTTGTTCGTCACACACTTCGAAGGTCGACAAGTTGGCGGCATTCTTGTTACCGTTGACCACGGAGAAATGCACATCAGGGAATTCCTGGGCCACGGCAAAAGCCGCATCGGAAAACTCGCCTCCATGACCGATGACCAGATCATAACCCTTGCTGGCATAATCCCGGAAAGCTTCTTCAAACTCGGGCACCGGCACCTGGTCAGAGAAGGCTATTTCCACCCCTAAGCCCTCTTCTATCTTCTTGAGACCTGCATAACCGGAACCGTTCCAGCTGTTATCATTGACAGGACCGGAAAAGACCATGGCAACCCTGATTTTCTTTTCCGCCTGCTCCTGTGGTTGGGCATCTCCCGTTGATTGGTTACCTCCTGTCGAACCGTTTCCTCCACAAGCGGCGATGGTGAACATCATGGCTATCAACAACACAAAAGCGGCCATCTTCTTGGCGGTTTTCATGAAATAATCCCTCCTAGAACTTTATATTTGCCCTTTTCACAATCGCACGGGCCCGGCGCTCCGCTTCGGCAATCAACCAATCTTCATTGATAGTGGTGAGTTTCCCGTCCTTCAATAGGATTTCTCCATCCACAATGACCGTGTGAACCACGTCATTGTTAGCCTGGTAGACTAAAGTGGAAAAGAGATCATGGGTGGGGGTGGTACATAGTTGATTGAAATTCATGATGGTCACATCGGCCTTTTTCCCCACCGCCAGGGTTCCCACCACCCGGTCCATCCCCAGGGTTTTGGCGCCGTTCACCGTGGCCATCTCCAGCACGCTGGCGGCCGGTACCACTTGGGGGTTGTGCTCCACGGCTTTGTGCATGATACCCGCCAACCACATTTCATCCAGCATGCTCATCCGGTTATTGCAAGGAGGACTGTTTGTGCCGAGGGAAACGACAATGCCCCTGTCCAGCATTTCAGGAATCTTGGCAATACCGGCGATCCGCAGCCCCGCTCCCGGGCAATGGAGTACCTTGACGTCCCGTTCCTCTAAAAGATCTAGGTCTGCGTCATTCACATGCACCACGTGGGCGGCCAGCAAGTGCGGCCCCAGCGCTCCCAGGGACTCCAGGTACTGGACCGGCGTTTTCCCGCTTTTCTCCCGGATAAAAGCTACTTCGTCCAGGGATTCAGCCAGATGCGTCTGCAGGAAAACGTTCTTTTCCCTGGCCAGGGCTGACAAAGTGCGCCAGAGCTCTTCACTGGACAGGAACAGGTTCAGGATGTTAAAACAAGCTCCTACCCGGTCATGTTTACCCTGCCATTTTTCCACCACGCCAACATTTCGTTCGATGGCTTCCTCCGTGGTCATCCTAGCTTCCGGGGGGATCTCTCCCGGCAGGTCCATGGTGGATAAACAGACCATGCCCCGCATGCCGCTGTCGATGATGGCCCCGGCGATGGCGTCGGGGTTGACCCCGCTGGCTTCACAAAAAGTGGTGGTCCCGCTCTTCAGCATCTCCGCTATACTCATGAGGGCGCTGACATAGACATCGTCTTCCGTGAGCGCCGCCTCATAAGGCCAGATCCGCTTTCTCGTCCAAGTAATCAAGTCTACATCATCGGCTAAACCCCTGCCTAAAGCCTGGCTGGTATGCACATGGGTCTGGATAAAACCGGGCAGGGCTATGAATCGCTTACCCCACTTGGGGCTGCTTATTCTCTCATAACCGGCATAGTCCCCTGGCTTTAGCTCATCCCTCTTTCCCAACGCGACAATACGGCCGGCTTCAATGGCTAAATAACCGTCTTCGATTACACCTAGTTCTGGATCCATGGTTACTAAATCCATATTTTCCAGCAGAATACCCGGCACAAAAAACCCTCCTTGCAGATTAGACTTCCACGTCGTCAATAGTCGGTGCCTCGGGAACGAAAGGCCTTCTCCGCTCAATCAAAGCCTTGGTGGCTTCCGTAGCTTTGTCGATAAGCATTTCTTCGTCCACTGTCAGCAACTTATGCCCCTCGACCACTACCTTCCCGTCCACCAATACTGTATCCACATCTGCTCCATTAGCACTGAAAACCAAGTTGGCCACAATGTTTGCATAGTCTTCTTCCAGTAAAGGTGCCATGTGCAGGCGCCGCAGGTTGACCAGCACCAGGTCTGCCTTCTTGCCTGCCTCCAGGGAGCCGATTTCATGATCCAGGCCGATGGCTTTGGCACCGTAAATAGTGGCCAGGCGGAGGGTCTCCTCAGCAGGCATCAATTCCGCATTCAAGTGATGGACTTTTTGCAAAAGAGAAGCAAATTTCATTTCTTCAAAAAGGTCTAAATTATTGTTCTCTTTCACCCCGTCCGTAGCCAGCCCGACACTGACCCCCCTGGCCAGTAACGCGGGAATGGGGGCTACTCCGGAAGCCAGTTTCATATTGCTGATGGGGCAGTGAGCCACGCTGGTCCCGGTGACCGCCAAAAGCTCTATCTCCGCAGGCGTTAACCATACACAATGAGCCAGCAGGGTTTTAGGCCCTAAGATGCCGCGGTTATAGAAAAGGCGAATGGGAGAGCACCCGTATTTCCGGCTGATGCGCTGGGCCATGTCGATGGACTCTTCCCCGTGGGTATGAATACCTACCCCGTATTTAGCCGCCAGGTCAGCCACCCGGTGGTAAGCCTCCTCGGTGCAGTACACCAAGTGTTCCAAACCAAACCACACGTGAATCCGTCCATTAGCTGAACCGTGGCGTTCTTCTACCAAGCGGATATTGTCTTCAATCGTTTCAAAGTAATTGTATTGGGGCCTGTCCGCCACATAAGGCACCAAAACGGCCCTGATCCCGGTCTCTTCCGCCGCGTCAGCACAACGGTCCATAAAACGGTACATGTCCACGACACAAGTAGTACCTGCCAAAAGGGATTCTCCATAACAGAGACTGGCAGCCACGTAGGCATCATCCGCCGTCAGCACTTTATGCTTTGGGTCAACGTGTTTGGTAATCCACTCCCATAGAGGCAGGTCCTCAGCGGTACCCCGGATCAAACCGGAATGGAGATGAGTGTTGATGAGGCCGGGTATGACCGCTTTACCTGTCGCATCAATAACCTCTGTGGCACGCTCCTGATACTTCTGTGCCAGGGCTTCACTTTCACCCACCTCAATGATGCGACCGTTTTCCACGTACACTGCACCTTGGGGATAAATAGTAAAATCCTTGTCTACTGTCACCACGTAACTGTTTTTGATGAGAATTTTGGACACATAACTCCCTCCTTCACTCTTGCGGGGCCAACTTCCCCTTTGGCCTTGAACCGCCGCTGCCTGTGAGACGCCAAGTTGTGACAAGTTTCACCTCCTATGCATAATCCAAAGTACTCTGAGTGTTCACTATCGACGAAATTATTTATATTTTGTTCTTTATTAGCATAATTCTCGTTCCAATCGTTTTTTCCTCTCAAATCTCGTAAAATTTTTCCACCCAAGTCACCGGCCAATGGGCCGGAAATTTGCGAAAGAGGTAGGGGCTTCTTGAGCAAAAAATAAAGAGCCTCGTTATGGTAAGGCTCTTGGTTTTTCGCAGAACCGGTAAACACTAAATGGTCATCCTAGGAAGCTCCTTATCGTGCAGGTAGTTAGCCACAACATCCCGTTCACTGTATGACCGCTCTTGTTCACTAAAGTGTTATTCTTTATGGGTTTGTTCTTTATTAGGATAATTTCTTCATCTTTTTGCTTTTCCCTCTTGCCAAACCGGCATCAGAAAAAATTTAATAATTTTGTAATGAAAGCCTCATGATCTTGTCAAAAATTGGCAGGTGTGGCCCCCACCAGGATTTCCGCCGTCCCTTGGGAACGGTTTGCCCATTTGTGGGGAATACCGGCGTCATAATAAGCCATATCCCCGCTTTTCAACGGGTAAGTATTTTCATTCAGGAATAAAACCACTTCACCCCCCAGCACATAAGTAAACTCTTGACCCGGGTGGGACTTGTAGCTCTCACTGCAAGTCCCCGCCGGGAGTTGGAGCACCACTATCTCCATATCAAAATTGGGACTTCTGGTGAGAAACTGTTGAATGACCGTTCCCTGAGGGCTCCGGTGGTGTACAATATTCATGCGATCCTCTTTTTTCACAATGACGACGCCTTCTTGGCTGTCATCGGCGATTAACCTGGCCACCGGCACCTCAAGGGCAGTGGCGATTTTCTTCAAGGAAGATAAAGTGATATTCACGCGCCCGTTCTCTAAATTGCTCAGGAAAGATACAGAGAGGCCGCTTTTTTCGGCCAGCTGCCGCAAACTCAACTTCTTCTCTTTCCTGATCTTGCGAATAATCTGGTAATCCTGCACGACCCTCACTCCGTTTCTTATAATAAAACTTTTCTGCGTCTTGTTCGTTTATAAAATACCATTCGCCGCGCCGGCCGTTTCCCCTGCCCCGGCCTGTTCTTACCAAAAAATTAATTTCGACAAGTACCGGCCGCAAAACACGTCCTTATCCCCTTCTGTACAGCATCATGATGCAGTACTAATTTATTAAATTTTACTTAAATAATCGTTGCAATTTTATTCTATATTTAATAGAATTGAATAGAGAGTAGACATCCTGTTTTTCCATACATATAGTGATGGGCAAACCCGTCGAAAGGCGGGGACGCAAAGCCATGGGTCTACAGCCGCAAGGCCATGACTGCCAGGTTGCCGATTGGATGACAATCGTTTTTGACCCCGGCAGTGCCGGATTTTTTTGTTTTCTTTCTGATTCCATCACACGCACCGGTCCGTGAGAGCCTTGTGTTCGCGGGCTTTTTTTGATGGAAAAACAGCAGTTTTTAAGGGTAAAGGGAGGATCTGTTATGTTACCGTTGTTGAGCACGAAAGGTAAAGAAAACCGCCATACCGCCGCCTATGGGCATTTAGTGGTAAACGCCGGCGGGGAAATCGTCATGGCAAATCCCTGTTTCATGGACATAGCCCAGCTAAAGGTGCGGAAACGCGTCAATTTTAGAGACATCATAGGTAAGACCGTCCGTGAGGTATTCGGGCAAGACACGGGCGATACTTTTGTAGGCATCTTCATGAAACACAAGAGCCCCTTTGCCGGGCAATTCATGATTGGCAACCAGCTTTTTCAGGTGGTGGTAGAAGAAATCAAGAAGGAAAAAGAGACCTATTACGAGTTCTTCTATTTCCCAATCAAGGATAAACATGACTGCGCCAATCACCGTTTCTTGCAAAACATTGTGTACGAAATAGCCAGGAGCAAGGGATATACCGACATCGAATGGATCCTGGAAATCCCTGATGAACACTGCAAGAACCTCTTGTCCTGCCTGGCCAGCCACGAGCACTCCATCATACCGGACAGGTACTGCCCCAACAAATACCGCTGTGGGTTCAATACCGTGCACGGGTGGCTGCAGTTGGACCGGAGGGCTTTCTACCGGACGAAAGTAAATCTGGCCGGGGAACTCTACTTGAAAGCATTAAAGGACCGGCCCATACCGTCACCGCTGGCCAGAAAAAAACTCCCCTGCCGGGCCCTGGATTTAAGTGTGGCAGGTATAAGGCTTGAGCTGGCAGTGTGTTTGCCGAAAGGATGCGTAATCCGCCTGGTATTTGAGGAGTTTGAAGCGGAAGGAACGATTGTCTGGACAAAGCGCTCCCATGACCACTGGCTGACCGGTGTCAAGTTCACCAATTTGACGGAAGAACAGCAGTCCAAAGTCATTGTCGCTATGAATAAGAGGAGGATTGTAGTAGATTAAAAACACCGGGACGGGAGTCCATTGCCAACCTCTCCTCCACCTGTTATAATGCAATTAACTGGCATAAAGCTTTGACCCGGTCAGAGTTTTTTCTTTGCCCATCCGGCAA
>DULZ01000056.1 GCA_012840125.1 Clostridia bacterium
CGAAGCGGAGGCCCAGCCTTTACCCTTGACTGGTGACTGGCGAGCCGGATAATCTAAGCGGCAGTGTTCAGGTTTACAAGCAAACCGAACTCACTGAGGAATTTACACACTAATTTGGACTTGACCTATGATTGAGCCTATGTACGGGTTCAAGTACTGCTTATAATCGACATATCCTCGTGCTTGAAACTGCCGCCCAGGCTCTTGACAGCGTTCTCCAAAGCATGACTGAACGGCCCATGCCGTAAACCCCTAGGGAATGAGT
Source organism: Clostridia bacterium (assembly GCA_012840125.1). Taxonomy (NCBI): domain Bacteria; kingdom Bacillati; phylum Bacillota; class Clostridia; species Clostridia bacterium. The sequence goes on from DULZ01000056.1 coordinate 266, forward strand.
GAACCGGCTGTGTTCGGCAGCAGGATATACCATCCACCCTATCCCTAACTGCCTAATCCTTCTCAACCTTTGGAAGGCGTAAGTGTCAATAAGCCTTAAGGCGGTATCGTCTATTTTGATAATACTGTGGATCGGGTCTCTGATAATCTTCCCCATCCCGCTCCCCCTTTATTGGAAAGCTCCTTCCACAAATAGAAAATTATATAAATGCTTCCATTTCCCTTCCGTTTATGCCCTGTTCTTTCGTCTTTTGTGTCGTTCTTAATTTCGCTCAGCAAACAAAATGCCCATAAAAAATCAATGGACAGGAATTCCTCCTGTCCATATAATTCCATTTTATTGCAACATATACAAGATGCCGACGGTACCCGGCCCGCAGTGACTGGAGATCACGCTGCCGGCTTCCGTCACAAATACCCGGGCGCCGGGGAATTCTTGCTGCACCCGCTGTACGATGGCCTCCACCATCTCCGGGCACGCCGCCCCCGTCACCGCGATGAACTGCCGGTCCACCTTATCCTTGTCGGTCACGATGCATTCCACCAACCGGTCCACGATCTTTTTCCCGCCGCCCCGGATCTTTTCCTTCACCACAATCTTGCCCTCAGACATGGTGAGCATGGGATGAATCTTGAGCACCCCTGCCATCAGGCTCTGCAGCCCGGAGCAACGGCCTCCCTTATACAGGTATTCCATGGTGTCTACCACGAACTGGGTGCTCAATTTGGGCACCCGCGCCTTCACCAGGGGGACAATCTCTGACAGGGGCAACCCCTGCTGGGCCAGCTCCGCGGCATAAATGGCCAGCATGCCGGTGGCGGAAGAAAGGTTCAACCCGTCGATAACCTCCACCCTGCCGGGCGGCAGTTCACCGGCGGCAATCATAGCCGACTGGACCGTGGCTGACAGGTGGCTGGACAGACAGATGCAGATGACATCGCTGCCCGCCTCAATGATTTCTTTAAAAACCGAGAGAAAATCTTCCGGCGTCGGAGCCGCCGTTTGGGGCATGATGCCTGTTTGGGCTACCTTTTGGAACAGCTGCCGGTTGTTGATTTCGACGCCGTCTGCATAGACTTCTTCGCCAAAGCGAACGTAAAGGGGCACCATCCGGATATCATATTGCGCCAGCAGCTCCTGGGTCAAATCACTGGTACTGTCAGTTACTACCTTTACTCTCTGCAATACAATCACCCAACCGTGTTTTTCCTTTGATTATACCAATTCCTGTACTAAACCGGTAGCACCTTTTACCAAGAAGCCGTCTCACCTCTTCTGGTGGGCTCGCCGCACAAACTTGCGGAAATCTTCCTTTTTAAAGAAGGGCTGTTCTCGCTCCAGCCTCTCCAACAGTTCTTGCACGTGGTATTCGATATCGCATAAGGCAGCGCCTAACTGGGGGATATTCTTTTTCTTATAAGCTTCTGCCAACTCATCGATGCCTGCTTTCAGTTCCTCGATACACGCTTCAACGGTCCTTCGTTCTTCCTGAGTTGCCATACGCAAAGACACAGAATCGCTCCCCCTTTACACATAATTTTGAGCAGCATCCCGGACAAGATACTACTCCTATATTGATATTTTACCTTATTAAATAATTTTTGCAAGGGGAGGGAAGTCGTGTATCCAGTATATTTACCCCGGACCGGGCGCCTGCCGGCCCTTTCCTCTAGCGCCGCAGGGCCTCCACCGGGGGTACCGAGGAAGCGGAAATAGCGGGATAGACACCGAACAGGAGCCCCGCCCCGACGGCCACCAAACTGGCGATCTGGATGGCTTGGAAACTAATGGCTGTCTCAAAGCCGTAGCGGGCAAAAATGTTGATGCCCCAAATCCCGGCGGCCACCCCGGCAATGGCACCCACACCGCTTAAATACAGCGCCTCCAGCAAGAACTGGGTCAACAGGTCCCCCTGCTTGGCACCGATGGCCCGCCGCACGCCGATTTCCTTGGTGCGCTCCGTCACCGCCACCAGCATGATGTTCATAATGCCTAACCCCCCGACCAGCAGGGAAACGGCGGCAATGCCTCCTAACAGCAAGGTCATCACCCGGTTGGCTTTATCGGCTTCTTCCACCAGCTGGTTGAGGTTGGTAATGGTAATCAGGTCCTTACCGGTGCTAATGCCGGGAATCTCCCGGCTCTCCCCGGGGGGCACAGGCTCCTCCATCATCGCCATGTCTACCGGCACGGTCATGCCTTCCGCCCCACCGGCTTCCCCTGGACCGGCAGGTACCGGGGTGGGCGCTTTCTGGTCCAAGCCCAGCTGCCGCCGGTAGATCCGTCCCATTTGCACCACGGCCAAGTCCGCCGCCTTGGGGTCGCTGGCCTTGGCCCAGATTTCCTGCACGGCTTTTTGGTTAGCCAGTTTCAGGGCCGTGGTATAAGGAATGACGATCATGTCATCGATACCTTCCGCCTGGCCGGCGCCCTTGGGCGCCAGCACCCCGGTAATCCTGAAAGTAAACCCGTCGATAGTAATGGTTTGCCCCACGGGGCTCCTGCCGCCCATGAGCCCGGCGGCGATGTTATAGCCCAGGACGGCTACCCGGGCCCGCTGTTCCACATGCCAGGTGGTGAAGAAATGCCCGGCGATCACCGCCTGGTCCCGGATTTCGGGATACTGGTTGTTCACGCCGAGGATTTCTCCGGTCCCCCTGGTGCGGCGCCAGCGGATGGGTTTTTCTATCTTCACCACCGGCGTCGCCAGGTCCAGGCCGTCTACTCTTTCCACCAGCTCCTGGGCCTGGGCCGGGTCCAGGGTGACGGAATCGTCCTCGGCCCGCACCACGATCACATTGGTTCCCAAGCTTTCAAACTGCCGCACCACCGCTTGCCTGGCCCCTTCGCCAATGCCCATAAGGCTGACAATGGAGGCCACCCCAATGGCCACACCCAGAATCGTCAAAGCGGACCGCAGGGGATTGGCCAGGACACCATGGGCGGCCATCTGGGCCGCAAACCAGAACCGCACCCAGAGGGCTCTGATCCCTTTCGCCATCACCATTACACCCCGCCTTCACCGGAGCCGTTGCCCTGGCCTCCGCCGCCGGAGCCGTCGTCAGGCTGCGAGGGCAGCAGTGTATCCTTGCCTTGGATGCGCTGGCTGGGCAGGACGTCCGCCGAACTGCCGGTAATGACCAGTTCCCCTTCCTCCAGCCCTTCTTTAACCTCCGCGTAACGATCATCCATCAAGCCCACGGTAATAGGCACCACTTTCACCGTACCGTCAGGATTTAACACTTCCACCATGGAACGCCCGTCTTCTTCAAAAATGGCTTCCACCGGCGCCAGGAGTACATTTTCGGCACTACCGGCCTGGATAAAGGCCCTGGCGCTCATGCCCGGTCTCAGCTCCGGGCTGCCGACGACTTTGATGTCTACCTCAAACATGGTCATGCCGTCCCGGTCCCTGCCCATGGTGGACACCCGGTTCACTTCTCCTTCAAAGGTGCGCCCCGGCAGGGCATCCACCGTCACCTGGACTTTCGCTCCCTGCTGCACCAGGAGGACGTCGATGTCGTCCACGGTGGACCACATCCGCATGTCGGAAGTATTATAGATATGGCCCAACCATTCCCCCGGGGTCAAAGTCCGCCCCACATCCGTTTCTATGTAAGCCACGACCCCGTCCATGGGCGACAGGATGTCCAGGTTATTGTACTGGTCGTACAAGCGCTGGAGCTCATCTTCTTTGTCCCGGAGCTCATTGACCTTGGCGTCAATGGTCTGGCGGGCGTCGTCCCCCGCCAGGGAAACGATTTTGTCTCCCGGATTCACCTTCTGGCCGTTCTTCACATAAACGTTGGTCACAATGGCCTCGGCCCGGCTGTAGATGGTTTCCTCGTCGACATAACCGTCCACCACCGAAGGATAACGAGTCCAGCGGGCACTAAACGCGTCAATGGTCTCCGCTTTGGGATCCACCGGCAGCCCTACTTCCGCCAGCATGCCGGTGCGGATGAGACCGGGGTTATCCGCTTCAATGCTGACCCAGTGGACATAGACGTGCTCTTCGTTGGCCTGGCCGCTGCCCGCCGGCTTGTAGGGATCAGCCAGGCTGGAAGCCGGTTCCGCCACCGGCTCGAAATTCACATCCGTTACCCGCCCGACGATAATGCCGTCAAACTGGGCAAAGCGCAGGGCTACTTTTTGACCGATCTGGACATTTTGAAATTCCCAGGGGGTCAGCTTGGCCACCAAACGGAAGCGGGAATCGTCCACCACTTTGGCCACAATCTGTCCCAATTTCAGCTCTTCACCTTCCCGGACCTGCAGTTCGGTAATCCGCCCGCCGATAGGGGTGGTCAAGGTAATGCCCCGGCTGGCATCCAACCGGTCCACTTCTGCCACCGGGATATTTAGGAGTTCCGCGATGTCTTTTTTGTCCTCTAGGATTTTCCTTTCCAAGCTCTTAATCTGGCTTTCCAAGTCAGGGGCTTTTAAACGAACCAGCAGCTGCCCCTTTTTCACTTCGTCTCCTTCCTTCACCAGTATTTCCTCAATCAAATATGTAATGCCGCCGCTGCCGCGGTAACCGGGCACCTGGATCCCGCCGCCGCTGGTGGGATTCAGGCTGCCCACCACTTCCACGCCGACGGAGATATCACCCCGGGTGACCGGCTTCGTGGAGTATACCGGTCCCTGGTTCTCTTCCTCCGGGGGCGGTATCAACTGCTGGTAGGCATAGTAACCCCCGCCCAAAACAATCAGGACAATCACGACGATAGTTAACACTTTTTGCCACATGGCCTTTCCTCCTATGCCACCGGTGTTTGCCCCTGCTCCGGTTCTTCCACCGCTACCAGGGGCTGCTCCACCATTTCGATTTTCTCAATCATGCCGTCTTTTAAATGGACCACCCGCGTGCCGTGCAGGGCAATGTCCCTCTCATGGGTCACCTGGACAATGGTCAGACCCCTTTCCCGGTTGAGCCGCTGGAAAATAGCCATCACGGTCAGGCCCGTCCTGGAATCCAGCGCCCCCGTAGGCTCGTCGGCCAGGATTAAAGTGGGCTCTCCCACCAGGGCCCGGGCAATGGCGACCCGCTGCTGCTCCCCACCGGAAAGCTGGGTGGGGCGGTGATGGCACCTTTCTCCCAAGCCCACCGCTTCCAAGGCGGCCCTGGCCCGCATTCTCCTTTCCTTGGCTCCTACGCCCCGGTAGATGAGGGGAAGTTCCACATTCCCCTGGGCATCTAAATCCGGCAGCAGGTGAAAACTTTGAAAAACAAAGCCGATGAACTGGTTGCGGATTTCGGCTAACCGGCCGTCACTCAGTTTTTCCACATGTTGTCCCGCCAGGATGACACTGCCTGTAGAAGGGCGGTCCAAGCAGCCGATTAAGTTCAGCAAAGTAGACTTGCCGGAACCGGAAGGTCCCATAATGGATAGGAATTCACCTTGCTCCACGGTAAGATTGATGTCTTTTAACGCTTCCACTACGATTTGACCGTTCTTGTAACGACGGGATACTCCCTTGAGTTCTAAAATGGGCAACAAATCGACCTCCTTTCCGTTAGTATGGAAATTCTATGCAGGCATTCGATTCCCTTTTTATTTCGACGTAATTGGTAACGCCCAAGTTCCGGCCGCCCGGTAAATAATTGGCTTTAGTTCAGGCGGAGAATCCATTATAATTAAATCATGGGAACAACAGGGAAGACCTGTTGGCTGTTTCGTGCCAAAAATCTGTCAAAGGAGAGGACATAATGAAAAAACTTGCACTGCCGCTGACCCTGGTACTGGCCGGCGCTCTACTGGTAACCCCGGCGGTCACCGCCATGAACCGGCTCCCCATCTTTCTCAACGGCCAGAAAGCCCCTGTGGAAGGAGTTCTCATCGAAGGTTCCACCTACGTTCCCCTGCGTTATTTATCCGAGGCTATGGGAGCGAAAGTGGACTACCGGGACGGCCAGGTGTTCGTGGAAACAGGACAAGGTAAGCCGGGCGCAGGCCATTTGAGCCTCACGGCGGAGCAGGTGAAAAAACTGCCCACCAAGAGGCTCAGTGAAAGAATCGAAAAAGACAAGATCGAGTACGCCGTTACCGCTATCAGCTATACCACCAGAGGCACCACCAGGTATGTCAACCTGCAGCTGATGGAAACCAGCGGCACCCATGCCCATTTCGGCACCATTCCCACCATCGCTTACCAGCTGAGCGACGGCACCATCGGGGTGCTGGCGGATTTCAACTTGACGGCGGATAAAGACCTGAACGCCAAGTGGCGCCGGACTTTCACCCTGGAATTCGAAAGCCCCGGCCAGGTCCAGTACTATATTTACATCCCGGGCAACAGTAAAGAGCCCATCGGCAAGTGGTCCACTTATTAAACAGGGCCTGCCGGCTTCGGCCCTGCTGTTAAGCTAAAGGGCACAAAAACACACCCCTCTGGAACATGGTATTAGAAGGAGTGGCGAGTATTGATTAATGAGGAACTCATTAAGAACACAAAAAACGACCGGTTTGCCGGCTATTTAGGCATTAAGCTGGTGGAGGTCCAACCGGGCTATGCGGTGGCGGAAATGGAAGTCACCGAAAACCACTTAAACGGTGTGGGCGTAGTCCACGGCGGTGCCATCTTCGGTCTGGCGGACTATGCTTTCGCCGTGGCTTCCAACTCCAAAGGACCGGTAGCTCTAGCTGTCAACGCCCAGATTTCCTACTTTAAGTCCCCCCAAGGGAAAAAGCTCACCGCCAAGGCCAGGGAGATCACCTCCAGCCGGAAGCTGGGCCACTACCAGGTGGATATTCTTGACGAGGACGAGACCCCGGTGGCCAGGTTTACGGGAACAGTTTACATAAAGAGCTAAAAGCAAGGGAGGATGCGGAAACATCCTCCCTTGCTCAGCTTATTGACAGGCCACACATACGGCCACCGGTGGCCGTCTTACTTGCACCCAACCAATGATGAGCAGACTGCCAACCCACCTTCCCCCGTCACAGGCGAGGCAGATGGTCAATAAACTCCGCGGCAGTCATCAGTTTAATCCCTATATTCTCCATATCCCGCAAGTTGGCCGCGTGGATTTCCGGCGTTTGGGCCCCGGTGCCGTCGGTGAGGACAATCACTTCATAATCCAGGGAATTGGCATCCCACACGGTGGCCCGGATGCAGTTAGGGGTCTGCACCCCGGCGACGGCCACTTGGGTGACACCCAGTGTCCGGAGAAGGCTGTCCAGTTCCGTCCGGAAGAAGGCGCTCCAGCGCTTCTTGACGATGACGGGCTCCCCCGGCAGGGGTTTAAGGGGCGCTAGGATTTCCGCCCCCTTGGTTCCTTTGACCACCCCGCCGCCCACCCGGACGAAATGGGGGTACCGGGTAATCTCCACATCGCTGCCGCCGGGCTCATACTCCCGCCGCACGTGGACTACCGGCAGCCCGTACCGGCGGCAGGCCTCCAAAACCTCTTTAATACGATCCGCTACCGCCAGGGCCCCGTTTACATAAAATGGAGCCCCCGGCAGGCAGAAATCATTTTGCATGTCGATGATTAACAAGGCAGTCCGGCCCAAGCGTCTTCTCTCCCGTCTTTTTGGTCATCTTCCTGCCGAAAACGGCTTCTCCCTACGGCCCAGCGCCAGGGGCACCGGCGAGGGCCGGTGGCCACAGGCTGCCCCGGCCGCCTGCCGGCACACCGCGCTGCGTGCCGGGGCGAAAACCCTTCCCTGTCTTCTAGGATTCTTCCCAGAGCATCTCCATGATTTCTTTCTTGATTTCCGTAAACCGCTGGGACACCGTCACCCGGTGATCCCGCGGCCGGGGGATGTCCACGGGAATCTTGGCCCGGATGCGCCCGGGCCGCTTGGACATCACATACACATTATCCGCCAAGAGCACCGCTTCATCAATATCGTGGGTAATAAACAGCACGGTGGTCCGTTCTTTCTCCCAAACGGAAAGCAGCAAATCCTGCATAACGGAACGGGTCTGGGCATCAAGGGCCCCGAAAGGCTCATCCATGAGAAGCATTTCCGGATCATTGGCCAGGGCCCGGGCAATGGCCACCCTCTGTTTCATGCCCCCGGACAGGGTCTTGGGCAGGGCGCTTTCAAAACCGGTAAGGCCCACCAGTTCAATGTAATGACGTGCTTTCTTGGCCCTTTCTGCGGCCGGCAGGCCTTTGAGCTTTAAACCGAATTCCACGTTCTGCTGCACCGTGAGCCAGGGAAACAAAGTATAGGATTGGAACACCATACCCCGGTCCGCCCCGGGCCCGGTGATGGCCCGGCCCTCCAGCAGCACCTCCCCGGCACTGGCCTGTTCCAAACCGGCCACGATGTTCAGCAGGGTCGACTTACCGCAGCCGCTGGGCCCGACGATAACGGCCAATTCATTCTCCTTGATATCCAGGTCAATATCCGCTAGGGCCTCTACCCTTTCCCCGCGGGCACCGGTAAACCACTTGTTCACCCGGCGCAGCACCAGTTTCGCCCGGCTCATGCTTTACCACCCGCCTTTTCGCTCCAGGGCACCACCAGGTTGGTCAGCCATTTGAAGAAATAATCGGTGAGCAATCCCAACAACCCGATAATCACCAGCCCGGCAAAAATGCGCTCAATGGCCAGGAAGCGCTGGGCCCTTAAGATCATGTAGCCCAGACCGGAGTTGGCGGCCACCAGCTCCGCCACCACCAGGTAAGTCCAAGCCCAGCCCACGGTAATCCGCAGGCTGTCCATAATACCCGGCAGGGAAGCGGGCATCAGCACCAGGCGGTAGGTTTGCCACTTGTTGGCCCCCAGGGTGGCCGCCGCCCGCAGCAAATCCCGGGGCACATTGGCCGCCACGTCGCTCACCATCAGCACCAGCTGGAAAAAGGTGCCCAGGAAGATGATCACAAACTTCTGCAGGTCCCCGATACCGAAATAAAGGAGGGTCAGGGGTACCATGGCCACCACCGGCAGGTACCGGGCAAAGTCAATGGCCGGTTCAAACAGGGCCTCGGCGGCTTTCGAGGTGCCGATGAGCATCCCCAGGGGTACCGCCGCCACCACCGCCAAGAACCAGCCCACCATCACCCGGTAGGTGCTGGCAAGGGTATAGGAAAGCAAGATCCCTTCCTGGTGCATGGCCCAAAAATCCCGGAGCACCGCCCCCGGGGTGGGTAAGAATACTTCCTTCACGGCGCCGCTGTAAGATAAAGCACACCAGGCCATGAGAATCACTAAGAAACTTAAGATCGTCAGTTTTTTATAGCCGTTGGCATGATTGGTCCTGGTTTCTGGTTTATCCGGCATGTTACTTAGCAGCCTCTTTCACGTACCTGGTATCGATTAATTCATTAAGGTCCGGTTTCGCATCAATGATGCCTTTCTCCAGCCAGAAGCCCGCCGCCCGGTCGGATACGGTAAAGACGGTGTCCTCCCCTTCCCCGGCAAAAAAGGACAGGTTCTCCTCCCGGCCGAAGAAGGCCACCCCGGCAGCCATCTCCGCCACTTCTTCCGCCGTAATGCCTAAAGCTTTAGCCATGATCTGGTTGCCCTCATCAGGATGGGCCCGGTAATAATCAATGGCCTCAAACCAGGCTTTGGTTAACCCGGTGATGGCTTCCGGATGCTGAACCGCGAAATCCTTGGCCACGGTCACCACATCCACAATGGTCCGGGGGAAATCGCTGCTGTCCACCAGCACATGGCCCCCTTCCCGCTGGGAAGCATTAGTGAGCCAGGGCTCCCAGACTACCGCCGCATCCAGTTTGCCCGCCACGAAGGCAGCGCCCGCATCGCCAGCACCCATTTCCTGAATGATCACATCTTCCTCCTTGAGGCCGTATTTTTCTAAAACCGTGAGGAAGAAGAAATAGGCCGTGGAGGACTTGTCAAGGCCCACCGTCGCTCCTTTGAGATCCGCCACGGAAGTGATCTCCGCCTTGGCCACGATGCCGTCACCTCCGGCGGACTCATCCATGGCAAAGACGAAAACCTCCGGCGTCCCCTTGGCGAAGTGAATCACTTCCCGGTCCAGCACGTTGCCTAAGGCCTGGATCTGGCCGGAGGCCAGGGCCCCGGCGTACTGGGATTCGTCTTCGATGATCACCAGTTCCGGTTTGATGTTGTACTTGTCGAAGAAACCCTTTTCCTGCGCGATGTACAAGGGGCCGTAACCTACCCAGGTGGCATGGGCCAGCTTAAAACTCACCGGCTCATTCCCGGAGGTGTCATTGGCACCGCCGCCGCAGCCGGCCGCCAGCACCAGGCCGGCCACCAGTAAGAGTGATAAAATCATGATGGATTTTCTGGAAAACAAGACGTCATCTCCTCCCTGAATCAACAAGTCAGCATAATTATATATTCTACGTTAATGCGCTATTACCTTTTCATATTAACTAATTAAAGTATAAGGCCACAGGGAACCCCCCAAGCCCAGCCCCCGGCGGGGTGGACCCGCCAACCCCACCAGTACCCGGCACCTGCGTTAGGGGTAGCGGCGGTGGGGCAGGGGGAAGCCAAGAGAATCCGCGGCCGCCGGGAGAAACCTTCACCCCTAAGCCGGGTTCGCCCGGCTTAAGGAAACCAGCTTGGCGTAAATCGCATCCACGGTTTTTTGATCCAGAGTAACGCCGGAGCGATAGTTCATAATGAAATCGTTAAGCCTTTCCAATTTGAGGACCGTAATGGGCGAGTTTTCCTGTCCTTCCAAGATGGTCTTTTCGTTGGACAAGACCACAATTTCTTTCACCGGCAGCTTGACATTGGGAAACTCCTTCTCCAAGAATTCCCGCAAAACCCTCTCATGCCGCCGCACCTGAAAAAGGGGGTTGGTCATGCCCTGGGCATTACCGTTGGACTGGATGATGCTCCAGTCCCCTTCTTTGTTGATGACAATCCTGGCCCCGTGCTTGCCGCCGTGATTCTTCGTTTCCAGGTGGAAGACCCCGTTTTGCCCGATGACAATGTGGTCAATTTCCTGGGCTTCCAGCGGGTTGGGGATGCGCACGTTATGTAAGACTTTATACCCCTCCAGCCACTTCAAGTGGTACCTGACGTTGGCTTCACCTTCCCGGCCGCTCTCTTGCGCCCTCTCTTCCCCGGACTTTTGGCCAAAATATCTTCCCTTCTTCTGCATCTGGAGGATGTAATCCAGGTACCCGTGGAAGGCATCTTCATATTCATCAAATCCTTCGTCGACCCGGCGGAAGAGCCCGCCGGCAATCCCCTGCAGCCCTTTAAAGATGAAGAGCACCAGGTTCACAAAGGTGCCTAAGCGCAATATGTAATAGGCAGCGAGATTAATCCCCGCCTGCAAATCGTAATCGAAGCTCAAAATGATGAAGTCATAGTAGTAGATGGCCACGTGATAACCGAGGAAACCCAGGATCACCAAAAGCAGCCTTTCCCCGGTCCTTTGACAAACGAAGGACTGGTAACAATACAATAGGGTAAACAGGGGGGCCAGGACCATACTGACGTCAGGAACCAGCACCACGTGAAAGAGATGCTCCGAAAGGAAATAGAATAAAAAGACAGCCACGACGGTCATCATCCCGCCCGGGCGGCCTTTTGGCCTAACTTTGGGCCGGCGGGGATTGTGAGCACTGTTACTTACCCGGGTGCGCGCAGTCCCGTCTCGATGGCTGGTCAGGATTTTCATGGTCACGGAGTGCCACAACTTAAAATGCCTGAACGAGTAACGCATCAAGATAAGGCCGGCAACAATAATCAGGCCGCTTAACACATAGTGCAGCATAAAAGCTGGACGCATAAAATCCTCCATAGATCCACCTCCGGTTTTGGTTCAACTTTTCTCGGCATATTTTGAGCTAGTTATCAAAAATATACCATAACCAAATGAGTTTGTATATCGCTAATGTATCCACTTGTAACTATCCGTTATGGGCTTCGGCAGCCACAAAAGGGCAGCATCACGCCGCCCCGGAGTCCGCTAATCATGGCTGTTTTGACTGTCGAGCCCTGGTTTAGCCCCACTTGCCTTTGGACACATGGGTTTGAATTTCCGCTTTCGCCATCTGCTTCATCTCCGTCCCGACCTTCCGGACATACTTGTAAATGCCTACGCAGCCCGGGTCCAGGTTGTCCTCGATCCCGTCCTCCGCCAAATCCTCCAGTTAGGAACCTATGTCAATCAAAGCCGCCAACAGCCGGTTAGAGAAGCGAGCCCTTTCCATTAACTGGCGCCCATCGTCACTGAGGGCTTCAAACTTGTCCTGGGAGGCACCGCATTTTACGCACTTTTCCGGTGCGCCGTCCCCCTCATGCACATAACGGCAGACACTGCATTTCCACATCAAATACCGCCTCCTGGGTTGAAGATGTTGTTGGCATATATCCGCATAGACTAATCTTTAACCGGGGGCGAAATAATATTTAAAGGATTTCTTGCAATTCCGAAGAATTAGGAGTTCAGGAATGAATTTCGAAAATGCAATGGGTTTTTTAGCAAACAAGCCATTTTCGAAGAACTTGAGACAAACCGCCGCGAGTTTAGCGGCCATCCCCCTAGAGAATCAAGGGGTTCCATATTTGCCTGCCGTCGGTTGCACTCTATGACCCGCTGACAAGGGGACTGAAACAAAGCCTGATCCCCACGCTCCGGTACCCGGAATTGGTGGTGCATTCCATGACCCGTTAACAAGGGGACCGAAGGCGGGCAAACGAAAAACAGCCTTGGCGTCTTTGGTAACGCGCAAGGCTATTTTTTCGCACCCGCCGGGGGCGGGAAGGTATTGTCTCCGGTAGGCGGATGTCTTGCGGGAGTTGCGAACCCGGTTTGGGAAGGTAGGATGGGAAACAGGCATGGAAGCCGCCGTCCCAGGGGTCATTTCCAAAAGCCGGTTACGGTGTTATAATGGATACACCGAGGAAGGGACAAGGAGGAGCAAGATGAAGCTGGTATCTTGGAATGTAAACGGACTACGGGCTTGTCTAGCCAAGGGCTTTTTGGATTATTTTCAAGAAGTGGATGCCCATATATTTTCCATACAGGAAACCAAACTCCAAGCGGGACAAATCGAGCTGGAACTGGAGGGCTATGCACAGTACTGGAATTATGCCGTGAAAAAAGGGTATTCCGGCACCGCCGTGTTTACGAAAATTAAGCCCCTGTCCGTAAAATACGGCTTAGGCATAGAGGAACACGACCAGGAGGGCCGGGTAATTACGGCGGAATTCAACAATTTCTATTTAGTCAACGTTTACACCCCCAATTCCCAGCGGGGTCTGACGCGCCTGGAATACAGGATGAAGTGGGAAGATGATTTCCGGAACTACGTGACAGGATTGGACCGGGAGAAGCCCGTCATTATTTGCGGGGACACCAATGTGGCCCACCGGGAAATTGACCTGAAGAATCCTGAAGGCAACCGGAAGAATGCGGGCTTTACCGATGAAGAGCGGCAGAAGATGACGGAGCTTTTAGCGGCAGGCTTTGTGGACAGCTTCCGGTATCTTTACCCCGATAAGACAGAGGCTTATACCTGGTGGTCCTACATGTTCAACGCCAGGGAGAAGAACATCGGCTGGCGCATTGATTACTTCCTCGTCTCCGAGAAAATCAAAGACAGGATCCAGGACGCCCAGATCCATTCCCAGGTCCTGGGCAGCGACCATTGCCCGGTGGCTCTAGAAATTGACCTTTAGTGCTTGTAGGTCCCGCTAAACCAGCACAGTCCATATAAATAGCCTTGACGTGACCCCCACGTACAAGGCTATTTTTTTGTCATTTTAAGAAAACCTTAAGAATCTCATCCGGTGTTTCTTAAACTTTGACTTATATAATGAACCCTGAAACCAGCAGCAGCAAGGAAGGGAGGTGCAGTATGACTGCCGTCCTGTTGGACACGTTGCAGGAACTGGGCTTGGCCGGGCTATACATCGCCATGTTTTTGGAAGGTTCGTCCCTCCCGTTTCCCGGCATTGTCATGGCCCTGGCATACGGCTACCTGTTCCCGTCCAGCAGCATCCCCTGGATTGCCGCCGGCATGAGCGCCGTCTATTCCCTGGCCAGTTTAATTCCTTATTTTCTCGGCCGGAAACTGGGCTGGTGGCTGGAGCGAAGAGGGAGCCAAGGACTGGCCAAAGCCGGACGGATCTTCCTGCGCTACGGTTATTGGACCGTGGCCGCGACCCGGCCCATCGGGCTGGGCAACTATATCTCCTATGTAGCCGGCATGGCGCAGATGAAAGTGTCTCCCTATCTGGCCTTGACCTTTGGGGGCATCTACCCCTGGGCCTGCGCCATGCTCCTTTTGGGCCGGACTTTTCACGGCAATTATGAAGCGGTCCGATCATTTTTCCTTGCCCACCGCTTTGACCTGGGCTTAGCCGCCCTGGCAGCGGCGACCGCCGCCATGTGCTTCTTCCTGCCCGCCGGCAGGAAGAAAATACTGGCCGCCTTCAGCCGGCGGAAAGGAGAAGGGAACCGTACCCCCAGCCGGGAGATGTTATAATAGGGCAGAATACCAAACCGGGAGTGAGTTGTCATGAAGATACTGGTCTGTGATGACGATCAAGCCATTGTCGATGCTATTGCCATCTACCTGGAAAACGAAGGCTACCAAGTGCTTAAAGCCTGCCACGGGCGCGAAGCTTTGGAGCTCCTCGACACCCAGGAGATCCATCTCGTCATCATGGATATCATGATGCCGGAAATGGACGGCATTACCGCTACCCAGAAAATCAGGGAGGAAAGAAACATCCCGTTGATCATTCTGTCCGCCAAAGGGGAGGATTACGATAAAGTGCTGGGCCTCAATGTGGGCGCCGACGATTACGTTACCAAGCCCTTCAACCCGCTGGAGTTAATCGCCCGGGTCAAATCCCAGTTAAGGAGATACACCGTGTTGGGGGGCCTGGAAACCAAAAACAATGTCTACAAAACCGGCGGGTTGGTAATTGATGACGACAGCAAGAGAGTCACAGTGGACGGGGAAGAAGTCCATCTCACCCCGGTGCAGTACAAGATTCTCAAGCTGCTGACGGCCAATGCCGGCCGGGTCTTTTCCATTGAAGAAATCTATGAAAAGGTATGGAACGAAACGGCCTTTAACCCGGAAAATACGGTAGCGGTGCACATCCGCAAGATCCGCGAAAAAATAGAAATCAATCCAAAGGAACCGAAATACCTGAAGGTGGTGTGGGGAGTTGGCTACAAGGTGGAGAAAATTTAGCCATGGAGTCATGACCAAGGTGCTCGCTTTTATCTTGGCCGTGGCCTGTTTAACCGGCGCCGTGAAATTCTTTGTGGACGTAGGCGTGCAGGTGGACGGGGATTTCCCTATCGTCTTGGAAGACAATTACCTGGCCGGGCTGTCCTTTGTGGAAGAAATCGAACCCATGTTCAGGGATCTGGTGGACCTGGTAGGCAAATACAAGGATGAAGAGTACATCCTGCAAGGCGGGCTGGTAACAGAGGAACGGCTGCGGGAGGAAACCTGGAAACTGTGGTTCCACGGGGAAACTTTTCGCCCCGAAGCAAGCGATGAAGAGAACTTTAACAATTATCAAGAGCTGTACCCCGATAGAATAGCCCAGGTACGGGATACGCTCATTAAAAAAGATTTAAAAGCCTACCAGGCCCTCAAGCAGCGCTTGGCCGGATACCATGGGTTTGTGTATTACGCCGCCGGCGGTGAACACGTCTACACCAACAGCCGGGATACGGGGAAAGAACGGTTCAAATCCTATCCTGCCTACCTGCTGGCGGAAAACTACCGCTTTGAATTCTACCCGGAATCTTTTGCGGACAACCGTCACCTTTACCGGCTGACCCACCTGCTGGAACGGTTGGACCTGCTGGATACCAGGGTCTATGTAGCCTTTACGAACGATTTCCTGCAGGACAGGATGCAGGCTTGGGAGACGGCCAAGGCTGACATCGAAAGGGGCCTTTGGCTGGTGGCCGGCTTGCTGCTGGGTTTCCTGCTGTCCGTCACCTATTTGGTATGGACCGCCGGGCGCACGTGCGGGGAAGACAAGGAAGTCCATTTCCTGCCCGTGGACAAAATCTACAACGACCTCAATCTTCTCCTGTGCCTGGGGGCTGCCGCTATTTGGATCGGCGCGGTGGACTTCCTATTTGAGCGCATCGATCAAGTGATAGTTTACCTGACCGCGCCCACGGTCACCCTGGTGCTGCTCCTTTTCCTGTCCTTAGTGAAGCATTACAAGAACGGCACCCTCTGGAAACACACTTTACTCTACCGGTCTTTCCACCTGGCCTACAGGGCGGCTAGTCAAGTATACGCCAGCGGCAATTTGGCGGTGAAAGTGGTGCTGGCGGTGATCGGCTATCCCCTGCTGGTGGCCCTCACCTTCTATCTCGCCCCGGTCACCATTGGCTTGGCCGCCTGGCTGGCTTACCGGCAGGTGAAGACTTATAACACCATCAAAGAAGGTGTGGAGAAAATCAAGAACGGGGACATCCAGCACGTCATTCCCGTCACGGGAGAGGGGGAACTGGCCCGGCTGGCAGCGGATATCAACAGCATTGCCGGGGGGTTGAAAAAAGCGGTGGAAAACGAGCTGAAAAGCGAAAGGCTCAAGACGGAGCTCATTACCAATGTGTCCCACGACATCAGGACCCCGCTCACTTCCATCATTACCTACGTGGACCTGCTGAAAACAGAAGGGGATCCGTCGAAACAAAAAGAGTACATCAACATCCTGGACCAAAAAGCCAAGCGGCTGAAAACCCTCACCGATGATTTGTTTGAAGCGGCCAAGGCCTCCAGCGGCAACATCCCGGTAAACATCGAACGACTAGACCCGGTATCCCTCATCAACCAGGGGTTGGGAGAAGTCAGCGACAGGATTGAAGCCACCCGCCTGGATTTCCGGTTCCACCATCCCCAGGCAAAAGTTTACGTGGCCGCCGACGGGAGATTGCTGTGGCGCTCCATCGAGAACCTCTTGTCCAATATCTTCAAATATGCCCTGCCGGGCTCCCGGGTTTACATCGACCTGGAGGACCTGGGGAGTGAAGTGCGGCTCACCTTCAAGAACATTTCCGCTCACGAACTCAACATCTCGGCGGAGGAGTTAATGGAGCGTTTCACCAGAGGCGATGCGGCCAGGACCACCGAAGGCAGCGGCCTGGGCCTGTCCATTGCCAAGAGCCTCATCGAGTTGCAAAAGGGGAAATTCGGGATTGAAATCGACGGGGACTTGTTCAAAGCCATGATTACCATGCCAAAGTATTAGCCCCGGCTTCAAGGCCCCGGCCCCTCCCGGCAGGAGGCTAACCCGGGCACGGCCCGGCCAAACCGGGAAACTGCTGGGCTAAGAGAATTGTGCGACCATGAAGCAGCCATTTCAATGGAACCGGCGCTGCTTGATCCGGCGGCATGAACTGGTGGAGGCGGAAAACGCAGGCTCAGGTGGGTACGCCGGAGCTTCGGCCCAAGACCAAAAAGGCCTGCCCCGTTTAATGGACGTGAGGCAGGTCTTCGCTTTTCCCGGCATGCACCAACTGCCAAAGAAGCTAAAAACGGCCCCATTCAAAAGGAAAGCGGTGAGAATAGGCTAATATTTCTTAATAGAAGATAAAACCACGACACAGGTGAGGGGGAGCCTATGAAGAGCGAAATTGCGGAACTGGCCCGGCTGCTGACCAATGCCCTCCATGTGGTAGTGCTGACCGGGGCGGGCATGGATACGGAGAGCAACATCCCGGATTTCCGGAGCCAAACCGGTTGGTGGAGCAAGGTGGACCCGAAAAAGGTAGCCAGCGTTGACACCTTGGAGGAAAACTACGAGCTTTTTTACGAGTTTAACCGCATCAATTTGGAACTGCTGGAGAAATGCAAGCCCCATCAAGGACACTACGTCCTGGCCAAACTGGAGGAACAAGGCCTCATCGACGCCATCGCCACCCAAAACATCACCGGCTTCCACCGGCTGGCGGGCAGCAAGACCGTCTATGAGCTCCACGGGAACATACGGACCTTCTACTGCCATCGCTGCGGCACTCCCGCCACCCGGGAGGAGTTCCTGCAGAAGCAAAGCTGCCGCCGCTGCGGCCGGCAATTGCTGCGACCCGATGTGGTCTTATTCGGCGAAAGCCTGCCCCAAGAAGCTTGGACCAACACCGTTACGGAAATCCAGCAATCGGACCTGCTCCTGGTCATCGGCACCAGCCTCGAAGTGTACCCCGTCAACCAGTTGCCCCGCCTGGCCAGGGGCAAGACCGTCTACATCAACCTGGAAGAAGGCCGCCGCGCCGCCTATGATTTTGACTTGTTCATCCGGGGCAAGGCGGGGGAAGTGCTGCAGGAGTTGATGAACCTTCTCTGAAGGGGGCCATCAGGTGCTCAGGGGAACGTATCATACACAGGGGGACGGTTCTTGTGTGTTAACGACGACACAACAGATCCGTCCCCGCGTGCTTACGCCCCTGTGCTTTGGGCCCAGCCTTTATTCCACCGCCCACATCTTGCCCAGGAACAAGATGCTGCCGGTGTCTTCCTCGGCAATCACGAAGACAAAGGGCCGGTCGGCAATGAACCGCAGGGGCTCCATGGCCCCCGTCTCCCTCACTTCCACCACCGTCACCCCGGCAGCCTCGCTGCCCTCTTCATTGACCTCGATGACCGCCTTGTGCATTACCCGGTCAATATAGACATCGTCTCGAATTCCGGAAAAATCCGCCCGGTCCGTGAAAGCCTCCGCCATGCCCAGCTTGGACAAGCTGTCATTTAAGAGCTTGATGCCGTATTCCATTTTGAACCGGGGCAGCTGCACCACCACATCCCGCTGGGTGCTGACACTTTGCTTGATCTCTTCCCACTTCTCCCTGGTCAGGTTGTCGATAAAGGCGTTAATCTCTAATCCTTCCCTGGGCAGTACCACATACATGGCGGTTTTTTCCTTCCCGTAAGGGAGCCTGACCACCTGGTAGTCCGCCCCTTCCCCGTACTCGGCCTGACCAAATTTGCTCATCATCTGGACCGGCTGTTTGGCGCCGGTGCCGGCGCGGAATTCCGCCGGAAAAGTGTTTTTCCGGTCAAATTGTTCCGTCCACTGTCCTTTAAAATAGATGGCATTGATTAAATACATAATCACATCTTGAGGGATTTCCCCTTCCAGCATCTTGTCAATCTTACCTTCCGTGGCCTTGGCAATCCACCGGTTAATGGTTTCCGCGGCATCCGGCCGGGCAAAATCCAGTTCCGCCACTTCCGCCCGGAAAACGTCTTTGTTTACTTCCAGAAAAGCGGGCTGGATCTCTTCCCCGGCCCGGAGCCAAATGGAGTTGCCGATCTTTAACTCAATGTCCTTGTCCACCCCGGCTAAATAGCCCAGCAGCCGGCGGTAAGTCTCATTTAAAGATGCAAGCTCAATACCTTGGTAGTTCAGGGCTTCCGTCATCCCTTCCATGGTGGTGCCCCGGGCCCCCTGGTAAGTCATGGTAAGGGCTGTGGAGATACTTAAGGGCGAGATGAAGATGTTCTTTTCTGCATCTTCCCGGTTGATTTCCCGGAAAAGGTCAAAGGCAAACTCCGTGTTGCCGTCCAGCACTGCCGGGTCCAGCTTGCTCAAATCCACCTGCCGGCTGCCGGTAAATACCCCGGCTCCACACCCGGTGAGAATACCGGCGGCCAGGCAAGCCACCAGCAGCACCGTTCCCCATTTTCTCATTTGTTCTCACCTCTTGCTTGATTTCGTCGTTTACTCCTTTGACGAAATTTACCTGGATAAGTTCCCGTCCCCGGCCCCAGGCCGGGCTGGAGGCCGGATTACGATTCCACCCCCCGTCCCGGGAGGCCCGGCCGGAAAAAGCAAAAAGCCGCCAGGGATGGCGACTTGTACCAAGTATAGATAGGAAAAGCCCCCAGGCTTTACTTCCCATCACCCCCGGGGCTGCTCCGGCAAGGGGCAGCCGGATTTTTGCGGCATCAGTCCGTTATCCAAAACGGATTCCGCCGTGGCCTCCATGGCCGCCCTGGCCAGGTGCTGGACGATAAATAAATCAATCACACAGCTGGTGGCGCACCAGGACCTTAATGCCTCCGCCAGCTCCGTCAGCTCTTGGAGGTGATGCTTGATATCCTCTAAAGACCGGGCGGCGGCTTCGTAGCTCTGCTGCAGCCGGATACACTGTTCCATGGTTTTTCCCTTGGCTTCCCGGAGGGCTTCGATCATTTCCTCCACCACTTCCGTGTCCCGGTCCGCAAAAGCAAGGAACTTGTGCATCAGGGTTTCCGCCTGCTGCTGGAAATCCCGGTAACGCCGGGTCTCGCCCGGATTCCGGTTGGCCGACACCTGGCAGCACATCCTAATTAAGGCCGCTCCCATGGCCCCGGTGACAGCCAGTACACTTCCTCCTTTTGGTGAGGGAAAAGTGGTACTGCCTATGGCCTCTACATATTCCCGCACGGGTTTACCGGTAAACATGTAATCACTCCTTGTGCCAGAGTTAGGGTCAACCCTTCTCACCCAAGCCGGGCAGCACTTGAGCTTGGAAAAGCACTGGGTTTTCGCCCTTCCCTAATTATCTTGTTCTAAATTGCCCGGTTTTTACCTCTTGAGGATGGCAAATTTAATGGTGTACTAAAACGGGCCCGGGATTGCACCCGGGTACACGGTACTTGGCGGTCCGGAGCACACCATGTGGCCGGGAACCCCGCACCGCAATAAAGAACCGGCCCCTGAGAAATGACGAAATTAATGCTATTTAAAGAATTTTCATTTGCTTTTTGCAAGAATATTTATTATATTTAAATTACCATAAGACTATGGCAAACTCCTAGCAAAATTTTCGGGAAAACCACCTGCAAGGAGGCGAACCCCATGCGCAGACGCTACCATCTCATGACACCGGAAAAAGCTTGGCAGAGGTACGGCTACGGGGTAAGCGTGGAGTTTTTCATCACTGATTATTTCTACGCCGGTCACAAGGATATCTGGGAAATGTGCCGGCAGCACATCTCTGACGGCATCTGCCAGGTGGACGGCTTGGTGACGGTAGAAGAAAGAGCCCATGTGACGAAGCTCTTCTACCAGTACGTCAGGAATTATATCGACAGCCAGGGAGGCATAGACAAGTTACAGCTCTTAAACCACCCGGACCACGATTTCGCCTGGCACGAGGATCTCGATAAGCTGATTAGCGACCTAAAGGAACTGGAGACATCATATAAAGAAACCGCCCAGAGCGAAACGGCAACCACTCCTGCTTTTCTAACCCCGGCACGCCAGGACCTGCTGTAGACCTCCTCACCGGCTGCAAAGAGCCCTGCCGGCGGAAGCATTCCGATTAGTGGCGCCACCCGCCAAACCCCGCACCGGCACGACAGCACCGGCCGGCCTCTGAGCACTAAAGGACGACACCGGATGATGCCCCGGTACAAAAAACCAGCCGCTGTTTTTGCAAAAGCCCAATGTCCCCTCATTATTAGAGTGCCCGCACAAGTGTCCGTTTGCACAAGCTGTCAAAAACCTCCCCCGTTAGTTAGTTCCCTCCGTCACGAGATTTCCTTCAACGGCCATCCATGAATGAAAAATTGCTGCTCGGGTTAAGTCCAACTTTCACCCGGACCGAGGTTTCCTTAAATATAGCTTCGTAACATCCCCTTTTCATGCCAGGCTCCTAGGCAGCCATCTACCGGTCCGGTTCCCTTTGCCCGCAACGATGACAGTGGCCCGGTGCCGTTAAAATCCGCGCTCTTATGGCCTCCACCGGGGCTCCCGCTCTTTTCTCCCCTTGGTCCTATCCTTTCATCCCCGGGCCCGCTTGCCGCAAGAAACGCAGCAAGTTGACCAAACCCCGGGCACCGAAAAAGCACCCGATTCCGATTAGCAGTTCCGTGATAACCCCGGCCAGGTCACGGACATAGACGGCCGGCGTACCGGGCATCCACCGGTCAGCCGCATATATATTGGTTACGACTCTGACCAGTTTCGGCAAGGCATTCCCGGCGAAGTAAAGGCCGAGGACGGAAAAGGCCAGGCGCTGTAGTTCCTCGGCGCTGACAGCTTCTCCCCCGTCGCCGTCCTGCCTGCCCCTCACCATCAAGGCAGCCACCTGGCCGGCCAGGACCCATAACAGCACCCCGGAAACAAGATAACCTAACGGGTACAGCACCGCGGGCAAAATGTCCGTCTCCATCACCGGTACGGAAATGTATAGGTAGACAGCATTAGACAAAAGATTAACACCCTGCATCACTAAGAAAAGCCCTAACACTTTGCACGCCAATCCAGCGAGCTCTCTCCCGCTCACGGGCAGCCCTCCTTTGCCGACAAAAAGTTGCCAATATTATACACTGTTTTCCTCTCACTGGACAACAGCCTGTGCCGGACCTGGCGCAGAATCAGGTTTCTCTACCGGCGGATAAACTCAGGCTCTTTCCCCTTATTTGTGAAACTATGTTATAATTAAGCTAGATAAACCAATTAAGTTCTTTTGTCGATTTGAACCTAACGGGGCATACCGGGACCATACCAAGGGTCGGGACCGGCCTTCGCCAAAGGCGCAGGATCAACCGGCGCTGGGGACATCTGGTCGCAGCACCCAAACAAGCAGCTAACCCAGGGCTACCTATTCAGGTTACCCATACAATACTAATGACAGGATGGATGGGCTATATGCGAATTGAGCAGCTGCATTACCTGATTGCCGTAAGCCAGCACAAATCCATGACGGCAGCAGCGAAGGAGATTCACGTATCCCAGCAGAATCTCAGCGTCGCCCTGCGCAATTTGGAGAATGAATTCGGGGTCCAGCTTTTGGTCCGCTCCCCCCAGGGCATCGCCCTGACACCGGAAGGCGAAATGTTCGTCCACAAGGCCCAGGAAATTGTCGCCAAGATTGACGAGCTGTATGACCTGTTCAGCAAAGAAAAACCGGTGAAAAAAGTGCTCAAAGGCCGGCTGCAAATCGAAGTCGTGCCTTTTATGACCCTGCCGGACGTCCTGGTTTCTTTCCAAAAGCTCCATCCCCAGGTCACCCTGACCCTGCGGGAGAACAGCCCGCCGCGGATTGTCAAGAACGTAGCCCAGGGCATGAGCGATATCGGCATTATCATCCGGACCGTTGATGAACCGGGTTTAGTGAGATTCATCCATGACCTGGGCCTGCATTACGATACCATCATCGAGGACCGTGTTTTTGTATGCGCCGGCAAGAAATCACCCCTCAGGCACAGGCACGTCATCTCCCTGCCCGAGCTCTTGAAACAAAAACTCATCGTCTGGGGCGTCCTGTACGACTGGCTGCTGGAGATCCTCATGGGCCACCAGGACCCCGCCAAACTGCAGATCCAGAAATCGGACAACGTGCAGATCTACAAAAAAGTCATTGAAGAAGGCCTGGCCGTCGGTTTTGTCACCGGTATCGGCTTGGAAAAAGAGCTGATCTTTAAAAAGGGTGAAATCAAAGCCATCTCCATCGAGCAGCACAACCGCATCAGCATTGCCCTGGTCTATCCCCCTGAAAATGCCCTCAGCGAAACAGCCAAAGAATTCATTGCTCACCTGAAATCCGCCACCCAGGATTATCGTGGCTGATCTTTTTTTACCCCAGTCACAAATGTCATTTGTAACAAACGTTGAAAATTCAAAAATTATCTGTTAGCCATTTCCAATTACCCGCGGTACAATTATGTTAAGAGGTTCACAAGCTCGCGGAAACCTCGTCATCATGCTCAAAGGGGGAATAAAAATGAAGGTGGCAGTTGTTGGTTCTGGTGTGATGGGGCCCGGGATTGCTCAAGTGTTTTTAATGGGGGGGCACCGGGTGGCGCTCACGGACATTAAAGAAGAAGCTTTAACCGCCGGCGCCCGGGAAATCAAAAACAGCCTGGAGCTGATGGTTTCCAAAGGGATCAGCGACCTGGACGTGCCCGCCCTGTTGGAGAATCTGGAAACCACCACCGACTTAGCAACAGTCAAAGACGCCGATTTAGTAGTGGAAGCAGTCCCTGAGGTAATTGAAATCAAGAAAAAGGTCTATGATGAACTGGACCGGTACTGCCGGCCCGACGCCGTCGTTGTCAGCAACACTTCTGCCTTTCCCTTGCCCGACATCTTCCCGCAATTCCGGCCGGGAAACTTCTTCGTGGCTCACTTTATGAATCCTCCGCAGATCATTCCCCTGGTGGAAATTGTGAAAAATGACCGGACCAACCCGGACAAGGTAGCCTGGCTCAAAGGGGAACTGGAAAAGTGCGGTAAGAAACCCATTGTCATCAACCAATTCATCAAAGGTTTCCTCATCAACCGCATGCAAGCCGCCATGGCCCGGGAAGCCCTCTACCTGTATGAAAAAGGCATTGTCTCCCTGGAGGACCTGGATACTGCAACCACCGCCTGCATCGGCTTCAAATCCGCCTGGCAGGGCACCTTTGAAACCATGGATTACATCGGCTTGGATACCTGCGCCTTTGCCTACAACGTGATCTTCCCGGATCTCTGCAGTGACACCACGGTACCGGGAACCATCATGCAAAAAGTCAAGGAAGGCAAACTGGGCCTGAAGACCGGCGAAGGCTTCTTCACCTATCCGGATGGGGCCGCCGATGTTTCCCTGGAAAGACAGTCCGGCCTCTTGGAGCAGCTGAAGCTGTTTAACGCCTACCTGCTCAAGAAATAAAGATTACCCGCAGTCAGAACCCTCTTATACGGGAGGCAATGGTACATGAGTTCAAATACAACGGCAAGTAAGAAACTGGTCTTCACCGATCGCCAACGAAAACTGTGGCCCATCCTGATCCTGGGTGCCTTTTTCGAGGGTTTTGATGACGCCCTGGTGAACATCGCCTTGCCCTACATCCAGGCCGACTTCAACATGAGCACCCAGTTGACGGGCTATGCCTTGTCTATTATCGCTTTCGGCACCATGGTGGCCTTTTTCGTCTCCCGGCTGGCGGACAGCATCGGCCGGCGCAAAGTCTTTCTCATGTGCGTGTACATGTATTCCATTTGCAGTTTCTTGACCGCTTTTGCTCCCAATGCCCAGCTGTTTATCTTCATCCAGTTTGTGGCGCGGATCTTCCTTATCGGCTGCTGGTCCGTGGGCTATGTGATCATCTGCGAGGAGTTCTCCACCGAGCACCGCGGCACCGCCGTCGGCCGGTTCCAGCTCACCGCCGTACTGGGAGCCCTGCTGATTGGGATCCTGCTCCCCATTTTTACCAAGATCGGCTTAAGCTGGCGCGCCCTCTACGTGGCCGGGGCCTTCCCCTTGATCCCGGTCCTGCTGATGAACAAGCGGCTGCCGGAAACGGAAGCCTTCCTGCAGTTGCAGGAAGAAAAGAAACAAGGCAAGCGGCAAGAAAAAGAAGACTTCTTCGGCCCCTGGCGCCATCCCTTTACCAGGTACATGGTGGTCATGTGCTTGATCTGGTTCTTCCTGTATTTCGGCATTAAGGGCACCCTGAACTTCTTCTCCCTCCGGGTGGTCAACGAACTCAGCTGGACCCCCAACATGGTGAGCTTGGGCCTGGTCCTGCAGACCTTAACCGGCATCATCATCATCGCCGTGAACGGGAAGATGATGGACACTATCGGCCGCAAGCGGGCGGCTACCATGATCATCATCCTGGGCTGTGTCTTCAGCGTCCTGACCTTTACCTTGAAGAGCTTCTACCTGGTGCTGTTCTGCAGCATCATGGCCGCCGGTTTTGTCAACTCCTTCTTAATCGTCGGCTCCACTTTAACCAACGAGCTCTTCCCCACGGAAATCCGCGCCAATGCCATGGCCTGGTCCAATAACATCGTGGGCCGCATCGGGCAGATTGCCGTACCCACCGTGGTCACCACCATGGCGGTCTGGCTGGGACTGGGGAATGCCACCGCCGTCGCCGTGGCTTTGCCGGTGATTTCCCTGCTGCTGATCCTGGCCTTCCTACCGGAAACCGGTAAGAAAGAAGCGGCCAAATAGTCCTGATAGATAGTATGGAAGGATGTGTATAAAGGCGTGACCAGTAACAAAATCAGTGAAATCACCACCAAACAAAGAGATTTCTTCGCTACCGGCCAAACCTTGCCGCTATCCTTCCGTCTCGAGCAGCTCCGGCGGCTGAAGTCCTGCATTACGGACCACCGGGAGGAAATCCTCCTGGCCTTACGCAAAGACCTGAACAAGGCACCTTATGAAAGTTATGCGACGGAAGTAGGATTGGTATTAGAGGAAATCAGCTTTGCCCTGAAGCACTTGCCTAAATGGGCGCGGCCCCGGAAAGTGAAAACGCCTTTAGTGAGCTTCCCGGGCAAGAGTTACATCTACCCCCAGCCCTACGGCGTAGCTTTGATCATGTCACCTTGGAACTATCCTTTTATGCTGGCGCTGGTTCCCCTGGTCGGGGCCATGGCGGCGGGGAACTGCGCCGTACTTAAGCCTTCGGCTTACGCCGCCCATACCTCGGCGGTGCTGGCCGGCATCATCCGGGATACCTTCCCGGAAGAGTACATCGCCGTCATTGAAGGGGGCAGGGAGGCTAACCAGGCCCTGCTGCAAGAGCAGTTTGATTACATTTTTTTCACCGGCAGCGTCGGTGTCGGGAAAATGGTCATGCACGCTGCCGCCGAGCATCTCACCCCGGTCACCCTGGAACTGGGCGGCAAAAGCCCCTGCATCGTGGATGAGGATGCCAACTTGGACCTGGCCGCCAGGCGCATCGTATGGGGCAAATTCCTCAACGCGGGCCAGACCTGTGTGGCCCCCGATTACCTGCTGGCGCACCGGAAGGTAAAGGATGACCTGATCCAAAAGATGTGCCGGGCCATCCGGGATTTTTACGGGGAAGACCCCCTGGCAAATCCCGATTACCCGAAAATTATCAATGAAAAGCACTTTGAGCGGCTGCTGGGCTACCTCCGGTCCGGGCGCATCTTATACGGAGGCACCGCCCGCCGGGAAAAGCTGGTCATTGCCCCGACCCTGTTGGACCAGGTGCAGTGGGACGACCCGGTGATGGAAGAAGAGATCTTCGGCCCCATCATGCCGGTGGTGGAATTCGACACCCTAGACGAAGTGGTAGAGCTGGTGAATGCCCGGCCCAAACCCCTGGCCTGCTATTACTTTACCGGGAACAACGCCAAAGCCGAGGACCTCATTCGCCGGGTCCCTTTTGGCGGGGGCTGTATCAACGACACGGTGGTGCATGTGGCCTCCACCTACCTGCCCTTCGGGGGCATTGGAGAAAGCGGCCTAGGCCGGTACCACGGCAAGACCAGCTTCGACACTTTCTCCCACCTCAAGGGGATTATCAAGCAGTCCGCCAAGTTCGACATTCCCGTCAGGTACCCGCCCTATGACGGGAAGATGAAGCTGATTCAAATGCTGATGAAATAAAACACAAAGGAGGTTTCGTACATGGAAGGAAAATGCAGAGCAGGAGCCCTGGTCGCTGAGGTGTTGAAAAAAGAAGGTGTGCAGTACCTGTTTGGTATCCCGGGGGGGCACGTGTACCCGGCCATGGAGCGCTGTGAAGAACTGGGCATCCCCTTTATCGGGGTACGCCATGAGATGACCGCTGCCTTTGCGGCGGAAGGATGGGCCTTGACCACCGGTAAACTGGGGGTCTGCACCGGCACCGCCGGCCCCGGCGTGACCAACTTGCTCACCGGTTTGGCCAACTCCTATGTGGGGGGCTTCCCGGTCTTCGCTTTGGGCGGCAAGGCCAGGATCAGCGAAGAGGACCGCAACCAGCTGCAAGACTTCAACCAAATGCCCATCTTAAGCAGCATGACTAAATACGCCCGCCATGTGGTGGAGGCGGATAGGATCCCCGAATATGTAGGCCAGGCCATTGCCCAGGCCACCACCGGCCGTCCCGGACCCGTCTACCTGGAAATCCCGCGGGACGTCATGGAAATGGAAATTGATGCTTCAAAAATAGAGCTCCAAGAAAAATACGTGGCCGCCAGCCGGCCCATGGGGGATCCGGCCAGCATTAAGGCCGCCGTGGAACTCATTAAGAATGCGAAAAAGCCGGTCATCATCGCCGGTTCCGGCGTCTGGTTCTCCCAGGCCCACCCGGAACTGCAGGCCTTCGTGGAGAAAACCGGCATCCCCTTTGCCACCCGCAATGCCGCCAGGGGCTGCATCTCCGACAAGCACCCGCTGTTTATCAGCCCCGGCTATGACCATCCCATTCTCCAAGCCCTGCTGTCGGAAGCGGACCTGGTGATCCTGGTCGGCACCAGACCGGGCTACACTTTAAGCCCCGGCAACTTCCGCAAGGGACTGAAGATCATCCGCATCGACATCGATGCCGCCGAGCTGACCAACCAGCTGGACATCACCGTGGGTATCCACGGGGACGCAAAACAAGTACTGCAGCAGCTCACCGGGGAACTGGACCAGAGCAGCTATCCGGAATGGGTCGGCTTTATGAATGCTGTTAAACAGCAATTCGCCGGCATGTTCGGCCAACTCTGCGATCCGACCCATACCCCCATCCACCCGGTACACCTGATGCACCAAATTGCCCAGCGCATCGATGAAGATACCGTCGTGGTCATCGACGGCGGTGATACCGCCATCTGGGCCACCTTGATCCTTCCCGCTTACGGGCCCGGCCAAATGCTCTCCATCGCCTCCACCAGTTTCGGACCCCTGGGAGTAGGCATGGGTTACGCCATCGCCGCTAAACTGGCCCACCCGGATAAGAAAGTGATCCTGGTCACCGGTGACGGGGCATTCGGATATGGTATGGCCGAATTCGATACCTTGCAGCGCTACAACTTGGACATCACCACCGTTATTCTGAACGACGGCCTGTGGGGCATGATTAAACGCTCCGAAGCCAAGAAGGCCAAAGGCAAGACCAAATTCGTGGGCGTGGATCTCATGAACGAAGTCCGCTACGAAAAAGTGGTGGAAGCCCTGGGCGGCTACGGCGAATTCGTCACCGACCCCGCTGAGGTGGGCAACGCCATCGACCGGGCCTTGGCCTCCGGCAAGATGTCCTGCGTCAACGTCATTACCGATCCGCAATTCGGACCGCCCAGCCGGTAAGAAGGCTGCTTCAGGCTACCATCCGGGACAAGGGAGCTTTCCCTTGTCCCATCAACAATCTACGGAGATTACAGCATAGGAGGTAAAAACATTGAGCGTCAAAGAAGAAATCTATGCCTTTTGCGAAAAAATGAATGCGGATCCCAGCTATATGGACGGGGTAGATTTGACTTTCCAGGTGAACTTGAAAGAAAGCGGTCCCATACAAATGGTCATCAAAGACAGCCGGATTACGGTCTACGAGGACTGCCCCCATCAACCGGACCTGACCATCACCATTTCCGATGAGGATTATGCCAAACTGCTCAAGAACCAGCTGAATACCACCGTGGCTCTCATGACCGGCAAGGTCAAAGTGGACCGGGTGGATAAAGCCTTTAAACTGTTGGAAATCGTCAAGAACTACTATTAAAATGGTTAAACACGTTACACGAAGCAAGGAGGAGAGAGAACTGTGGCAAAAGTGAAAATGACCCCCAGTGAAGCGATCTGCGAAACACTGCTGGCGGAAGGAGTGGACCACGTCACCGGTATCGTCGGTTCTGCTTTCATGGATCTTTTGGATCTATTCCCCACGGCAGGGATTAAATTTATCTCCGTCCGCCACGAGCAGTCCGCCGGGCACATGGAGGATGCATATTCCCGCATCACCGGCCGGGCCGGCGTGGTCATCGGGCAAAACGGTCCCGGGATCACCAACATGGTGACCTCCGTGGCCGCCGCCAACATGGCCCACACCCCCATGGTAGTGATTTGCCCTTCCGCCGGCAGCACTACCGTGGGCTGGGACGGTTTCCAAGAAGCCGATACGGTGCAGATCTTTAAAGCTATTACCAAGGAAGCCATCCGGGTGCCCCACCCCTCCCGGGTAGCCGATTGCCTGCGCACCGCTTTCCGCATTGCCTATGCTGAAAGGGGCCCCGTCCTCTACGACATCCCGCGGGATTATTTCTACGGTGAGATCGAAGAGGAGATTCTCCAACCCCATCAATACCGGGTGGACCAGCGGGGCTGCGGGGACCTGGCCGCCATTGAAAGAGCCGTGGAACTGCTGGCCTCAGCCCAGCGGCCCGTGATTCTCTCCGGTCGCGGCGTGGTCGATACCAAAGCCAAAGACATCGTGGCCAAGATTGCCGAACTTTTGACGGCGCCGGTAGCCTGCACTTATCTCCATAACGACGCTTTCCCGGCGGATCACCCCCTGTGGTTAGGACCCATCGGCTACATGGGTTCCAAAGCGGCGATGCAGACCCTGGCGGAAGCCGATGTGATCCTCGCTTTAGGCACAAGGCTGTCGGTCTTCGGTACCCTGCCCCAATATGACATCAAGTATTTCACGGGCCAGGCCAAGATCATTCAAGTAAACATCAACCCGCGGCATATCGCCAGAACCCACCCGGTGGAAGTGGGCATCATCGGCGATGCCAGGGAAGCGGCTCAGGAAATCCTGAAGCGGCTGCAGGCCCGGTTCCTGGAACCCCAGGCGAAAGAAGACTACCTGCAAGTCATCAAGAGCCGGCAAGAGGCTTGGGATAAGGAAATCCATGAATTAGCCATGGTGGACGGCAACCCCATCAACCCGCGCCGGGCCCTGTATGAAATTCAAAAAGTGTTGCCCGGCAATGCCATCGTAGCCACCGACATCGGCAACGTGGCTTCCACGGCCAACAGCTACCTGCGCTTCAAAGGGGAAGGAATGCACATCGCCGCTTTGACCTTCGGCAACACCGGTTTTGCCTACCCAGCGGCTTTAGGAGCCCAGCTGGCCAAACCGGAAGCCCCGGTAGTGGCCATTATCGGCGACGGCGCTTGGGGCATGAGCCTCCACGAAGTCAGTACCGCCGTGGAACACAACTTACCCGTGGTGGCCATCGTGTTCCGCAACATGGCTTGGGCAGCGGAGAAGAAGAACCAGATCGACTTCTACAACAACCGCTTTGTCGGCGTCGAAATTCCCAATCCGGAAAGCTTCGTCCCGGTAGCGGTGGCCATGGGCGCCGAGGGCATCCGGGTTACCAAACCGGAGGACGTGGGCCCGGCCTTGGCAAGCGCTTTGGCGTCTCGGAAACCTACGGTCCTGGAAATCGTCTGCGATGGGAGCCAACTGGCCCCGCCCTTTAGAAAGGACGCCCTGAAGAAACCCACCCGGTTACTGCCCAAGTATCAACACCTTGACATCAGGAATTGGTAGCTTCATAAGCAAAGGATCCGGAAACACGCGTCTTCCGGATCCTTTCTTTCTGCCGTCATGCAAAGGTTTATGCCGGAACCCCTCACTGTCACCCCGGTCATGGGAAGCTCGCCAGGGTTCATCGGATTGACAACCAGGCGCTGCCATCGTTACAATGAAGACACAATACTGAAGAATCGAGGGATGTTTATGCCGTGGCTCTTGCTGGATTATCCTAAATGATCGACGGTACGGAGGGCCAAGGATTGGCTCCGCCAAAAAGGAATAGCTTACGAAACCCGCCATATCCTCCATGAGCCTTTAACCAAGGAAGAAATCATGGATCTGCACCGGAAGAGCGGCCTGCCTTTAAAAAAGTTTTTCAATACCAGCGGCGTCAAATACCGGGAACTGGGATTAAAAGACATCATTGACACCGCCCCGGAAGACGAATTGTACGATTACCTGGCCGCCCACCCCATGCTGGTGAAAAGACCGGTGCTGACCGACGGGACGACGGTACTGGTGGGCTTTCGGGAAAAAGAATGGGAAGAGGTATTTGGCGGGAAGGAGCCCAAGTAACGGATAACAGTATTTGAGAGGTGGAAGCGGCGAGGGCGCCCACCTCTTCGCGTTGTAAGGCAAAGGGATGCTCCGGACCCTACCCGCCCCCCCGACTCCAATTACTCATTGCATAATTTTTCCATTTTCCCAGTCAAACCCCTTGACCTAGTGCTAACTATGTATTATAATTACTGAAAATTCGCAAAAAATCTGTGTTTGTATTTGATTTGACCCGGTTCCGTTGCGGCATGAAAGGGACGGGAATGGGGCCAAGCCTGGCAAGCCCTGGGGGTATAACCCTGCATACTGCCCAGCAGGCGCCAACCCCAGCGAGGTAAAGGAGGATTCTATGACCGGCAAGCAAAACAAACAAGAAGAATCGCCCGTTGAGCGCATGAGGGAAGCCGGGGAGAAAATGACAGCCATCGGCTGCCTGATGTTCATTGTTTTCACTGTTCCCCTCCTCATGGCTGTAACATTCGGCAAATGGGGCTTCTGGGCCGGCGTAGTCATCGGGCTGGTTTTGCTGATCACAGGCTTCAGGCAGGTTAACGGATAGGTTACCCCTTCCTCTCAGTTCAACCCTGGCCTCTCACAAAACCCTTTTTGGCATTTTGAAACATAACTTTGATCCACGCCTAAATACTCAGCCGCCACCTTTTGAGTGAGGCCGCATTTTTGCCGCCATTCACTAAACCTTTTGCCAACCAACTCGCCATTTCCCATAAGATTTCCCCGCAAGACGCCCGTAGAGCCCATAAGGGAGGCCGGAGAAAGAAGAACAAAACCCGGGGACGGTAGCATCCCTGGGTTTGATGGTGATGGGCTTTTCCCTCAGGCTATGTGCCATGGAAAAACAGCGGCCGGCGAAGAACCGGCCCCGCTCGCATATGAAATAACTATCACCTGCTCAAGATCGTCTCCATTTTATCCGCCAGCACGATGATGCCTTTGGTCTTTAAGCGCGGGAAATTAGCATACTTCCAGTAGCTGTCGTCAGTTTCCGATTTTTTAATAGGAGTGATCACCTGCTCCAGTTTTCCGCTTAATAAATCCCCATATTCTCTGTCGATTTTCACCAGATCAAGCCCCAACTGATCCCGCTGGGTATGATAGATTACCACCCCGTTTTCGTCGGTGATACCAAAGGCATCCACTCCCAATTCCTTGGCAACGGCAGCCACGTTGTTCTGGTCAATCACCCGTTCCAGATCCAACTGTTGGGCGCGCTTGCCCAGGTTTTTCAGCCTGCTTTCCAAGACCCGGTCGCCTATAATTTGCTGGAGCTTGTCACTCTCACTATGCAGTTTCACCGTCAAGTCCGACACCGACTCCAGGATGGAATACTGCTCTTCGGCGGAAGCGGCAATCTCCTCGCTGAAGGCTACCGTTTCCGCTGCGATGCGGTGCAGGGGCTCGATGCACCGGGCCACTTCTTGAATGGAAGCCTGGAGCTGTTCATTGGTACTGGATACCTCCTGCAAGTGATGGGCGATCTCCTGGAAGACGTGCCCCACTTGCCGCAGCCTTTGCTCCGTTTCGCCCACTACCCGGTTACCATCCTTAGTGCTGTGGTGTACCTCTTGCACCTTGGCCGCCGCCGCCACGATGTCCGTTTGGATTTCTTTGATAATTCCCACAATGTTGTCTGCGGCCTCCCCCGCTTCCTGGGCCAACTTTCGCACTTCCTCGGCGACCACTGCGAAACCTCTGCCGTTCTCCCCTGCCCTGGCCGCCTCAATGGCGGCATTCAGGGCCAGCAAGTTGGTCTGCTCCGCAACGGCGGTAATGCTGTCCACAATTTCCGCAATGCCCCCGGCTTTGTCCTTGAGGGCCAAAACCATGCCGTAAAGCTCTTCTGCAGAGCCGGAGATCTCCCCCATTTGGGATTTCAAAGAGTTGGAGGACTGTTCACATGCCCTGGTTTGCAGCAGGGCCGTCTCGCTGATGGACCGGCATTTCGCCACGTTGGCATCCTGGAGTTTACTGGCTTCAATCATGTGATTGGAAGCCCTGGCCACGGATTCCACCATGCTTTGCTGCTCCTGCAGCTCTTCGGCAATGTCGGCACAGGTGGAACTGACCTGCTCCGCCGATGCGGTCAATTCGTGGATGGCCCGGTCTAAATCATCACTCATTTGCAGCACTTCACAGGAAGAGTGGAGCATCTTCTTGTTGGATTCCTTGACATATGCGGCCAGCTCCAGCAGCTTTGGATCATCCGACGCCTGCACTCCCTCGTAATTGCCCTGGGCTACCTCCAAAGCCCGGCTGACCATGTCCCCCCGGTCCCGGGAACTTTGGCGCAGCAGCAGGAAATTGCCGTATGCTAAAACCACCACCCATAAGACAACCCACCAAACTTGATTGGCCAATAGGATCACTGCACAAGAAATGAAAGCTACCAAATTGAAGACCACTACTTCCTGTTTTTTCATCAGCTTTCCTCTCCCATTTAAAAATTGGCCTTTTAATTAAATTATTCTTTATTTCTTGCCGAATCCCTTCCGTCACATTTCGACATGCAGAATACTTTTTCTCATGGAACAGTGCTTCACTGGTAGCCCGGCAAGAAGGGTCGCGGCCATAAAAAACAAAATGAGAAGCATCAGACAGGCGAAGCTTCTCATTTTGAAGGCTAGGCTATTCTATTCATCCCGTTGCACAAAAGAAGGATATAGGAGTTCCGGCCCCTTGTGCAGTCTTTAAACAGACCTTGTCCCTCTTACAGTCGACAATTGTGCAGAGCTGTTTTCCAATCCGAACCGGCAAGACCTCCTTTATGAAGTAGGTGAACATTGGCTTACCTGGTGGCTGTATCGCCATGCATGACTACCGGTGACTCTTAATTGGCCCATCCCGTTGGATACGGTCAATGTCCGGACGATCTATGAGGTAATTGGTAAAGTAAACCCAGTCTCTCCAGTTCATCATATGCCTTTTTAATCTCTGCCATGCGATACTTGGGTTTAACATTATGGGTTTTTTCCAAGACTGTGCGGGACAGATCTTCTTCCGCACTATTGCCCAAAACATATTTTTCATGGTGGTCAATAAAATAAATGGTAGCATATAGTTCTAATTCATGCGGGGTCTTGTTGCCAAAGGTTTCAATCAATTTATTAATTTTTCCTTGCTCCTCGGTTGTTAACGACCCCTGAAGGCTTGCCTTCCAAGTAAAGGTATCAGATAAGCCGTATTTGTATTTGGTATTATCTAAGAGTTTTACTTGATTGGTTTCCAAAAGATACTCAAAATCAGAGGCCAGGGCATCCGAATAAGGTCCATAATAATGAAAGCGAAACGAATACCCTGTTTCAAGGCCAAAGGCTCGGGCGAGATAAACCAGTTTGTGCAGGGATTTTTTCCCGTTTACCTCCCCCAGTTGAGTTAGTAGAGCCGTCAAAAAGGCCTTTTTGTTCATAATGGTCCCTCCATCTATTGAAATCGCTTACTTAACGCTTCTTTCTCTGACTGCATCTCTTTATACCGTTTTTCTAGGTCTTTCATTTCCTCCACGTGTTTTTGCCATTCCCCGTCAACTGTTTCCATGTATTGCTTTACTTTTTCATAGGCGGTTACGTTGTCTTCTTGGACATGGTGCTCTTTATTCGCATATACCCGGATAATGTTAATTTTTAGGTCAGACAAGTTTTTAATGGGCAAAGAATAGTCCTGCACAGGCTTTATAGTACCAGTATGTTTATCTTTAACAGGAATCGCGTAAAGCTTCTTACTTTCCTCTTCCGTCTCGCCCGAGAGAAAGGTACTAGGACTAATCTGGTACTTGGCAGCCAGGGTTTTCGCTTGATCCACATAATAGTTTTCCGGTTCGCTGTTTATAGGAAACTTTTCTCTCAGTACTTTGTCTATCCATCCAAGCTTATGGTAATCGCTAAAACCATCTTCCTCATGCATCAATTGATGAGGATTGGAGACAAACACCTCGCTCAAACATTCTCTTCTCAATAAACGCTTCGCCCAAAGATTTCTAGGCGCTTTTGCTCCCATCAACTCTAAAATATGGTTGTCAGTATATTCCAGGTATTCCCGAACGTCAGTAGGATAATGCCCTTTCGGCAGACATTCCTTGAGGAAATTTACCAGATAGTAGTCCAAAATTCGGCGCGTCTTATGAAAATATACCTGAATAAACATCCAATACCGGGCGAAAACAAACCCTTCTACAGCTTGTACCCCATCTGATTCGATCCCCAGCTGCCAGATCCCTTCCGGCGAAGGACAAATCGTTAACGTATCCAATAAACGGTGCAAATCGTACTCACCGTATTTTACACCGCAATAATAAGAATCCCTCAGAAGATAGTCCATCCTATCCATATCGATCTGACCGCTGATAAGTTCCTTGGCAAAAAACCATTTTGGCTCTAACACATTTCCTTTCATAAAGGAAAGTACAGTGGCGATATCAATGTCCAGCTCTCTTAAATACTTGTTTTGTTCGACTACATCTTTAAAACAATTCTGGACTATAAGACGTGAATAGACTTCATGTCCATAATCTAATTCCCCGTCATAGTCCTGCAATTGTGGAAATAATCCGTCCTCTTCTTCCCCCACATGGGAAAACGGTGCATGTCCAATATCATGCAACAGAGCAGCAATTTTAACGATTTGCTTAAGGCGTTCATATTCCCAGTCATCAATTTGTTCCGGTAATTTTTCTTTCAAGACATCCATGGCTCGTCCAACTAAGAACATCACCCCGATACTGTGTCCAAATCGGGTATGCTCAGCTCCATGGTAAACCAAATAGGATGTGCCTAGCTGGCGAATATATCGCAATCGTTGAAAAGGTTCGGAATCTACAATGGCCAATTCTCCTGCGTTTAGAGGGATCATACCATGAATCGGATCGCGAAACTGGCAGGCTACCTCCACCACAGCCTTTACTCCCTTCACCGGCATCATGACATAAGGCATTAACAATGGGCAAACATACGTTTGTTTTATGTTTCGCTTTAATTGACCAAATTCCTTCTTTATTCTGTTACTAATGCTAAAATTTCTCACTTTAGAAACGTTACCCTTCAATCATGGACTCAGGCGCGAACCATCAAGCTTTTGGTTACCTCTTTCCCGCTCGGAAATAAATTGCACAAATTGCCTTACTCCACAATTGAACCAGCCCCATGTGTACTTACAACCCCTTTTCTCACTCCCGCAGGAAAACAGCAGGCTTCTGTACCAGGTGCTGTGCCGGAACCTTACTGCAGGACTTTGATTTTCTTGCCACTGCGCAAGCCTTCCAGCTGCGGATTCAGGATGACCAGGTCTCCCGCTGTTAATCCTTCCGTAATCACCACATCCCGGCTGTTGTGGAATCCGGTCTGCACCGGCCGGATTTCCGCCCGGCCCTGAACCACCACCCACAGGGCATCGCCTCCCTCGTAGGGGAAGAGAGCCGTTCTGGGAACCACCAGAACATCTTTTCTCTCGTCCACGGTAAAGGCCACGTCTACCGTGTACCCCGGAAAGAGTCCGGCCGCGGCGGCGTCTTTGAGTTCGACAGTGACCTTCACCCGCTGTTCTTCCAGTCCCAGGGCCGAAATCATGGAGACGGCGGAAGGGGCGATACTCTTGACTAGACCCCGATAAGCAACATCTTCTCCTCTCCCGTCCAGGATCACGTCTACTTCCATACCTTCCTTAATGCCCCGGATGTCGCCGGTTAACACATAAGTCTCTACGGCATAACGGCTGGGGTCAAAGATCTTCATGAGGGGCACGGCCGGATTGGCCGGCTCACCCTCTTTAATTCCCAGGTCGCTCACGATGCCGCTTAGCGGCGCGGTAATCCGGCTCCGGCTCTTCTGGTACTCCAGGTAACTGATCTGGGCCTGCAGCGCTTCCATTTTCCCCTCATAAAACTGCTGGGTGCCGCTGCCGGGGCCGGCGGATTCCCTCAGCAACGCCAGGGCCTGTCTTTCCAGTTCCAGCCGGGTTTGGGCCTGGGCCAGCATGTTCCTGGCTTCTTCATAGTCAGCCTCCGTGATGGCACCTGCTTCGTACAGCTGCTCTAGCCTGGCAAAATTCACTTGCCGGACGGCCAACTCCCTTTCCGCTTGCTCCACCAGGAGTTCCTGACTGCGCAGCTGGATCTCTTAAGACTCCCGCAGCTTGCCTGCTCTTTCCCCCAGCAGGCTCTTTAACTGGGCTGATAATTCCTGCAGCTGGTAATCTATTTCTTTGACATCAATTACCGCCAGCAAATCCCCTTCCCGGACCGCCTGTCCTTCCTCCACCAGCACCTGTTCAATGCGCCCGCCGTGGATGGCATAAACGGGTTGCTGTTTTGCGGGCACGACCTTTCCTTCTTCCTTGAAAATGATGCTGATGGTACCCGGCTGCACCGCCAGAACCTCCGCCGGCAAAGGCTTCAAGATTTCCCATACCATATAGCCTGCCACCGCTGCCGCCGCTAAGATGCCCAGAATGATTTTCCATTTTCTTTTCACATGGGTCACCCACTTTCTATTCCACCGACTTCAAGACTTCCACCAGGCTTAAACCTTCTATTTTCTTGGCCGCCCCTCGCTGGGCCAGCCAGATGGAGAGGCAGGTCACAATACACCCAAGGAGATAGGAAGAAAAGGTCAGCACCACCGGGATGGTAAACACGTCGGAGCTGACGGCCTGGGACATGCCCGATAACATCCCTTTGGCCAGCGGGATGCCCGCCACCATAGCCGGTATCCCCACAAACCATTGTTCAAAGGTGATGACCGAGAGCACTTCCTTGGGAGTCATGCCCAGCACCATCATGGACGCCAATTCCCGGCTTCGTTCCGCCACGGTAATGACGGAACTGCTGTAGATAATGGCAAACCCGATGATCACCCCAATCACCATATAGATATAAATCATGCTGCCGTAGCTGTCCATCATATCCTTCAGTTTACCCAGCCTTTGCTCCTTGTGATCCAGCCCGGCCACCACATGGCTTTGCATGTATTTTTCTTGGAAGGCAGGAACACTGGCTTCTTCAATGCTGACCATCATCGCCGTCGCCACCGGTCCCTGCCCGAGGAAATCCTGGACCGCCCCCAGTTCCATATAACCGTTCATGCCCACATACTGGGGTATGATACCCACCACTTCCAACTCCTTGGCCTCCCCTGATTTCAGCAAAGGGCTTTCCACGGTTAGCATCGTGCCGGTGCCGGCCTCAAGCTGTTTCGCCAGCCGTTCCGACAGCAGGATGCCTGTTTTAGGAGGGGAGACCTTGTTACTATTTTTGTCGACAATATTATAAAGCCGGCTGCCCGCAGGCAGGCCGAGCAATACCGTATCCAGCTTGTGCCACTGGTTTTGCAGGGTCACCGGCACTTCCGCCAGGGCTTCCACCAGGGACACCCCAGGAAAGGATTCCAGTTCCCGGGCCGCTCCCTTGGCGTCCACCGGCCGGGCGAAGGTTACCTTGACATCATAGACTTCCACGATTTCATACTGGTCAAACAACATCTTTTGAAACAGGTCGTTCATGGACCAGGTGAAGGAAGAAATAGCAAAGCACAGCATGATGCCGGCAAAAACGAAGGCGCTGCGCCCCTTGTTCCGGAAAACGTTTCTCACCGCCATCATGCCCTGCACGGTAAACATCTCCCAAACCGGCTTGATCTTTTCCAGCAACACTTTTCTCCCGGCGGGCGGCGCCGGGGGACGCATGGCTTTCGCCGGAGCCAGGGCCAGCACTTTCTTGCAGCCCTGGTAACCCCCGGCCAAAGACAAAACCAGGGTGAGGATGAGACCGAAGATCAAGTAGTGCACGGTGAAGCTCCCCGGCTCGATGGGCATATTGAAAAACTGCCGGTAGAGGGCCACCATGGGGTAATAAAGGAGCCCTCCCAAGATGGCACCGGCGATGCCGCCGCTTACTCCCACCACCAGGGCATAGGACAAGTAGTGATAAAGGATTTCCCGCCGGGTATAGCCCAGGGCCATCAGGGTCCCGATTTGACCCCGCTGCTGCTCGGTGAGCCTGGTCAACACAATATACAGGATCACGGCGGCGATCAGCAAGATCATGACGGGCAGGGCGGTGGCCATGGCTTCCAACCCGTCCAGCTCGCCCTGCAGTAACAAGTGGCTCACCTGATCCTGGCGCGGGTACAAGGCCGTAAGCCCATAGGGCTTCAAGTGATATTCCAGGGAATCTTTGACATCATCAAATTCCACCCCCGGCTCCAGGGTAAAGACCAGGTCATTAAAAGCCTTTTCCCCGGGAAAGAGTGCTTTCATCACTTCCAGGGGCACAAAGGCAATACCGAATTCTTCCGGCCGGGGAAACATATCCGCCGCGGTTCGCAAGGCATAGATGAACTCGGGGCTCTGGGCCACCCCCACCACCTGCAGCACCTTTTTGCTCCCGCCGGCCACCACTTCGATTTCGTCGTTCAGCGCCAGCCCGTGGGCAGCGAAAAACATATTGTCAAGCCAAACATTGGGCTGTTGGCCGTTCAGCGGCGCCCCTTGGAGGAGGGAGGCGCCGTTAATGAGCCTCTCCTGTTCCAAGTCCAGGGATACCAAGCGGAGATAAACGTTATCTCCCCTGGCCGGAGCTAAAACCCTGACATCCTTGACGATCCTCCCTTGTATGTCCCCAATACCCTCAATTTGCCGCAAAGCCTCAATTTCAGCAAAGGGAAGAGCCTGCACTTGAATGAAACCGGCGGCAAAGTTTTGGGCGGCATAGAAACGGTCCCGGGAACTTTTTAAGGTATCCGACACCAGGGACATGGAAGTAAACAGCATCAAAGCCAGGATGATGATCACGATACAAGCCCCAGAGGTGCCCTTGTTTTGGCTTAAATCCCGCCACATCTTTTTCCACAGCATTACCAGTTCACCTGCTCCGGCGAGAGGGGACTAGAATTCTTTTCTACCCGCTCGATCACCCCGTCTTTTAGGTAAAAAATACGGTCCGCCACGGCGGCAATGGCTGTATTATGGGTAATCACCACCACCGTTTTACCGTATTCTTCGCAAAACTCCTTCAGCAGCTTCAATACGGTGATGCTGGTCTGGAAATCCAGGGCACCGGTGGGTTCGTCGCACAAAAGGAGGGTAGGGTTTTTGGCCACCGCCCGGGCGATGGCGATGCGCTGCTGCTCACCGCCGGACAACTGGGCCGGGAAATGATCCGCCCGGTCCGCCAGGCCCACCTTTTCCAGCAATAGTTCCGGCGAAAGAGGGTGCCTGGCAATCTGCACGGACAGGCTCACATTCTCGTAGGCCGTCAGGTTGGGCATGAGATTGTAGAACTGGAAAACAAAGCCAACTTCGTGCCGGCGATAATAGGTTAGCTGCTTGGCGTCGGCTTGATGGAGGGGTGTGTCCTTGAAGTAAAGCTCCCCACCGGTGGGTGTGTCCATACCTCCGACGATGTTTAGCAGGGTACTCTTACCCGACCCGCTGGGGCCGAGAACCACCACAAACTCCCCCTGGTAAAGCTCAAAGGTAGCGGTTTTTAAAGCCTCTACCGTCACCTCTCCCATTTGATAGGTTTTGTATATCTCCTTGGCTCTGATGATGGGTAGCACGGCATTTCCTCCCTTACCCGGCCCTGGGCCGCCGGGTCATTGTCCTGGCCGGCATGTACCACGAAGAACTATTCTACCACTATGATACTTTAACCGCTCCGGCGAAACAACATAAGCAGGCATGGTACATCCTCCCTGCCGCCCGCGCCCCGGAGACCCGGCCCTAATTTCCTGGCAGGAACGACAAATAACGACAGGAGGATAGTCACCTTTTGTAGAATGGAACCTGTAACAAAAAAAAAAGAGCCATCACCCTCTGGAGGTGATGGCTTCCTTCCCGGGCTTGCCTGGGATGAGAAACCAAATCTGTTACCTGGAGGATATAAGGTAATGGAGAAAGTAGTGCGTACCCTGGAGGATTGTGGGCCGGGCCTCATCCTGGCCGAGGATGTTTTCAAGAACTCCGTTCTCATTATGCCGAAGAATTCCCATGTCGATGAGGAAATCATTGCCAAGCTGAGAGCCTTCGGCGTGGAACGCATCGCGGTCTACGTGCCTACCGGCCACGAGCCGGAAAAGGAAGCACCGCCGCCTGCTTCCGATCCCCACCGGGAGTTTAAAAAGCAGTACCGGGAGAACGTGGACAGGATTAAAACGGTGCTCCATGACCTGGCGGCAGGTAGGAAACTGAAACTTGAGCAAATGGAAGTCGTCTTTAATTCGGCCTTTACCCAGGTGATGGACAACTACAGCCTCATTGAAAGCATCAATGAAATGAGAAAAACAGACGCATACACCTTTACCCACGGGTTAAACGTATCCCTCTACGGCGGCCTCATTGCACGCTGGATGGGGCTTCCGGATCATGAGATCAGGAAAGTCATCCAAGCGGGCGTGCTCCACGATATCGGCAAAGCTAAAATCCCGCCGCAAATTTTAAACAAAAAGGGCCCTCTGTCGCCGGAGGAAAGGGAGCAGGTCAAGAAACATGCTGCCTTCGGCTACGGACTGATACAAGCCCATCAGGAAGTCAGTCAAGACGTG
The DNA here is from genome assembly GCA_012840125.1 of Clostridia bacterium. NCBI lineage: Bacteria > Bacillati > Bacillota > Clostridia > Clostridia bacterium. Next base: position 42,467 of record DULZ01000056.1, read on the forward strand.
AAGGAAGCCGTGCTCATGCACCACGAACGGGTCAACGGCACCGGCTATCCCTTGGGGATTACGGGAGAATTCCTGAGTATTTATACTAAGATCATCATGCTGGCGGACGTTTATGATGCTTTAACCTCGGAGAGGGTATACAAGAAAAGGATCACTCCCTTTGATACCTTCGCAGAGCTGGAAAAAATGGGCTATGAGAACTTCGATCCCCAAGTACTGCTGGTGTTTCTGAGCAACATCGCCAGCTACTACACCGGGGCCAAAGTAAAGCTGAACACCGGGGAAATCGGGGAAATAGCCTGCATCCTGCCCCAGAATATCACCAAACCCTTGCTCGTAGTGGATGGCAAGTGCGTTGATTTGTAAGCGCTCAATAATTAGATGCCTTGACAACATCAGGGCGGTCTATCTTTACGTGTTGCGCCGGGGATTCGTCACATCGATGTTTTTCAAGTGACCACAAGAAAGTTTCCGCCCATTGACAAGAAAAAACCGGAACGGCCTTTAGGCTTTCTCCGGTTTTGTCCAGCACTATTGACTTTTGTTGTTCCGGCAATCCTCCGGCAGCTTGGAGGACCAAGGCAGCAAATCCTGCAGCAAAGATGGATTGCTCCTGAAATCCATGGCCGGCATGGTGCGGAAAATGTGGGTCAGGTAATGGTACACGTTCAGGTTATTGGCTTTAGCCGTTTCCACAATACTGTAAACAATGGCACTGGCCATAGCTCCCTTTTTGGTATCGGCAAAAAGCCACGCTTTCCTGCCCATCACAAAGGGTCTAATGGCATTCTCAGCCCGGTTGTTGGAGATCTCAATTCTCCCGTCTTTAAGAAAAGTATGCAAGGCATCCCTTTGATGGAAGGAATATTCCACTGCCTCGCCAAGTTTGGACCCTTGGAGAGGATTAATGGTTTTAATCCACGACCAGTAAGCCTCAAGAACAGGTTTAGACAGTTCCTGACGCTTCTTTTTCCTTTCTTCCGGTGGCAGGTCCTTTAGTTGTTCTTCAATGGCAAATAGCTGGTTGCAATAATCAAATCCTATCGCTGCCGAAGAGCCTGACTTGTCACCGGTTCTTGGCATGGCTTCTTCAAATTTTCGTCGCACATGGGCCCAGCAGCCGCACCGGGTGACATCAGGCACTTTGTTGTAACCGTTGTAACCGTCGGTTTGCAGGTAACCTTTAAAGCCAGCTAGAAACCGCCTAGCGTGTTCCCCGGAACGGGTGGGCTGGTATTCGTAGAGTATCACCGGAGACGATCCGGTATTGCCCGAACAATAAACCCACATGCGGGATTCAGAAGAAGGCTTTTTCCCCTCTTCTTTCAGCACTTGGATCACCGTTTCATCGGCATGGATGACCGGCTGTTTAAGAAGATAGGATTTCATTTCTTCCCACAAGGGTAACAGCCAGTCCTGGGCCGAACGGATAATCCAGTTGGCCAAGGTGGCCCGGGAAAGAGTTACTCCCTGGTTGGCCCAGTCTTTTTCCTGCCGGTACAAGGGCATCCCGTTGACATATTTTTGATACATCACATGGGCGACACTGGAAGGAGAAGCCAAGCTCTTTTTGATAACAGGTGCTGGAGTGGGGGCTTTAACAATAGTGGCTTCGCCGGTTTCCTTTTCACAGTTTTCGCAGACATAACTAAAACGGACATACCGGAGGAGCCTCACTTGGGCAGGGATAAACTCTATCTCTTCCCTCACCGTCTCTTTGCCGAGGGGACGCAGGGAACTGCCGCAGGTCTTACACTCTAGTTCTTCTTCCTCCAATTCGCACAGGATTTCTTCCACGGGCA